>NZ_JAWLVJ010000022.1:0-75814 GCF_033100395.1 Terasakiella sediminum
ATTCATACTTGGGCAACATCAGCCCTATGAAGTTTGAAATGAAGGCTGCATGACAGAGTAAAGTATCCTCCACTTTAGTGCAGCGGGTCCAGTTGAAGATTGTCATGAATTAGCACAAGAAGTTTGGGCGCAAAACGCGGATGGAAAACTGAAATCACGAGAGCGTTCTGCTGAAATAATTAAAAAAGTTGAGAGCGAACTTTTAAGGATAAAGCCTGAAGCCAAATACATTCTAAATCCAGATTATTCAACACAGGACCCATATTCACCCTACAATAGATTGAATGTCGCCTCTTGGGCAATTACGTGGCTTGGCAATCTGTTTTGGCACATGGAAACAACTATGGCCTTTCCTGACCCCAAGCGTCAGGACAGTCAAATAAATAGAAGCATGAAAACCAGAGGGGTGTTTTTTGGCGCATTGTATAATGATATCGAAGAAAGGATTATAACCGATCATTTTCGGGTCAGGGCTTTTAAAAACCAGATCTATTATTACGATAATAAAAAGCCTGTTAGAGTGTGATCCAATAAAATTGTTTTTTTTGGGAGGGGCGGAGATGAATGGATCAAACCTGACCTAACCAATCGAAACTCTCAGATTGACACTTTGTAAGGTTTTGCAGTCTTGGGTTTGCAGGTGTCTAAAATACACATTTTTAGTGGCATACTTTGTGGTTAATTGATCAACATCAATTAGGTACTAAGGTGTGAAGGAATATTGTCATCTCATAACTCGTTTACATCCGTAAATGGGAGGGGTGTGCTTTAAGCACATGTAACAGTTGGGATCGAGGTGGCACTATGATTCACAAATTTGGAAAGGCCCTGAGCCTTGCCGTAGCCCTTGGTATGGGCTTGGCGTCTACTCAGGTTGCAGCCCAGGACAATCTTGAAAAAATCATGAAAGATCGTGGTTTGACACAGAAAGATGTTTTGGCCGCTGCAAAAACATACGTTCCAACGGGGGGACGCGACGAATTCATCGCATTCAGTTCAGGTGGTCAAAGTGGGCAAGTGATTGTCTACGGTATCCCTTCAATGCGTATTCTGAAATACATTGCGGCTTATACGCCGGAACCATGGCAGGGCTATGGCTTCGACGATGAGTCCAAAGCTGTTTTAGCACAAGGCAAAATTAACGGGAAAGACGTCACATTCGGTGATACCCACCACCCAGCTTTGTCCGAGACAAACGGTGAATATAACGGTAAGTACCTGTTCATCAACGATAAAGCCAACCCGCGTCTGGCTGTGATTGATCTGCACGATTTTGAAACAAAGCAAATCGTTGTAAACCCGATCATGAAATCGGAACATGGTGGCCCGTTCGTGACACCAAACACGGATTACGTCCTGCAGGCTGCACAATATGCGGCACCACTGGGCGGCAAATATTATCCGCTGTCTGAATTTAACGACAAATATCGCGGTGCTGTAACTTACTGGAAATTTGACAAGAAAATCGGTCGTCTGGACCCATCTAAATCTTTCTCTGTAGAGCTTCCACCATACAGCCAGGATTTGTCTGACTTCGGTAAAGGCCCATCTGATGGTTGGTCCTTTACAAACTCTTTCTGTACAGAACGTTACATCGGTGGCATCGAAAATGGTCGCCCACCATTTGAAGCGGGTTGTTCACAAAAAGATACTGACTTCATCCATATGATTAACTGGAAGAAAGCTGCAGAACTGGTTGCAGCCGGTAAAGCAGACAAGATCAATGGTCATGACGTTCTTTCAATTGATACAGCTGTGAAAGAAGGTATCCTGTACCTGATTCCAGAGCCAAAATCACCACATGGTATGGACGTAAGCCCGGACGGTAAGTACTTTATCGTTTCCGGTAAGCTGGATACGCACGCGACAGTTTACAGCTTTGAAAAGGTTATGAACCTGATCAAAAACAAGGACTTCGCAGCGAAAGATCCATACGGTATTCCAATTCTTGACCTGCAGAAATCCATTCACCTGCAACTGTCTGTTGGCCTTGGCCCGCTTCATACCCAGTATGACAGCAAGCCATGTGTCGTTTACACATCTATCTACGTAGACAGCCAGGTTACAAAATGGGACTACTGTGAAGGTAAAGTTCTGGATAAAATCTCCGTCCACTACAACATCGGTCACCTGATGACTATGGAAGGCGATTCAGTAACGCCAAAAGGTAAATACCTTGTATCTCTTAACAAGCTTGCGATTGACCGCTTCCAGCCTGTAGGTCCGCTTCACCCACAAAACCACCAGCTGATCGATATCTCTGGTGACAAAATGGAACTGCTGTACGATATGCCAATTCCGTTGGGTGAGCCGCATTACGCTGTTGCGATTTCTGCTGACAAGCTGAAAACTCACAACCGTTATAAAGTTGGCTGGGACAGCCGTTCTGATAAGAAATCTGCTTATCGTTCACGTCCTGGTCGTGAGAAAATTGTGAAAGAAAATGGTGTAACACACGTTTATGGTACACTGATCCGTTCACACATCACGCCTGAAATCGTTGAAGTTGAAGAAGGTGAAACAGTAAGCTTCCACCTGACCAACCTTGAACGTGCACAAGACCAGACACACGGTTTTGCAATTGCTGACTTTAACGTCAACCTGTCGGCTGAACCTGGTAAAACGGTTTCTGCAACCTTTGTTGCGGATAAGCCAGGTATCTATCCTTACTACTGTACTGAATTCTGTTCAGCACTTCACCTTGAGATGCAAGGCTACCTGTTGGTTCGTCCAAAAGGCATGGCAGCATCTTCTGGTAAGGTAGACGAAGGTCAGACTTACCTTGAAGCTGACTACCAGAAACAGGTTAAGACAAACGTTGATACACAAGCAGTTATCGACAGTGTTGTCGCCTACATCACAAGCCGTAACTTCAAAGATTTCCCATCTGTTGTTGCTCTCGTAACTGACGCGACTGACCAGTTGAACTTTGCAGCTGATGCGAAGAAGAAATCTGAAGAATATGCAGCGAAGAAAGATTACCACAACGGTACACTTTGGGCGCAGCAGTGGTTCCAATATCAAGTGAAAGCAGCGGACATTGGTCTGCGTGCCAAATCTTACCTGGAACAAAACGGTGCGGTTGAGGTTAAGCAATAAATTTGCCTCTCCCTTTTGGAGGTAGCCTTCGGGCTACCTCCCCCTTTTTCTTTTATTTATTAGGAAGGCGGTTATGAAATTCATCATGAAAACCACTTCAGCATTGATTGCACTTGGTGTAATTTCGGCAATAGGTATTGCACCTGTTCAAGCCGCGTCGGTTAAACCATTTGAAGTTGCAGTAGCTGAAAAGACCAAGAAGAAAAAACACCCGGGCCGCAAGGTCTATCGCCGCAAGACATGTATGGCCTGTCACGGCAAAGGGGGCGTGAAAGCGATTTTGGATTATCCGAATATCGCAGGTCAAAACAAAAAATATTTGATCAAACAGATCGAAGACATTCTTTCCGGTAAACGTGTTGGCAGTCCTGATGGATCCGGCAAGCCCCGGACTGAAGGTATGCGTGGTGCGCTGGTGACAGCAGAAGGCGAGATGCGAATTTCCAAACAGGAAATCGAAGATGTTGCTGATTACCTGGCAGGTTTGGCTCCGGCTCAACCAAAAGCGCCGAAAGATCCAATTTCTGTGGAAGACCTGGAAAAAGGCAAAAAGCTTTACAAAAAGAAAAAATGTCAATCCTGCCACGGTAAGGACGGTAAAAAGCCCGCCAACAAAGCTTACCCATATGTTGCCGGCCAGAAAAGTGCGTACATTGTGGCGCAGATGACTGACATCAAGGAAAAAATCCGCAAAAACGGCAAAAGTAAGACAATGGTTCCATTTGTGAAGAAGCTCTCAATGGAAGAAATGAAATTGATCGCCGACTATTTGTCACAAGTCGATCGTTCCAAGTAACTAACGAATTTAACGGAGATTTTTATGTCTATCAAAAAGACACTTCTCACAGGCCTCGCAGCAGGCTTAATTGCTGCCCCAGCCATGGCTTGGAATGAAGGCGGTGGCGAACAGGAAGAAGCACTGAGCCTGACACCTGATCACGAAAACGGCATCGAAGTATATGAAGTATGTTCCGCCTGTCATCTTCTTGAAGGCTGGGGAACAGAAGACGGCACATTCCCACAGCTGGCTGGTCAGCATTTTGGTGTGATCATCAAACAGCTGTCTGACATTCGCGCGAAAAACCGCGATAACCCAACCATGTATCCTTTCGCGCTTGAAAGTGAAATTGGTGGGGCACAGGCTTTGGCTGACGTTGCCATGTATATTTCCAAACTGCCAATGAACCCTGAAAACGGCAAAGGCCCTTGGGAAGAAGGCACGCCTGAGTTTAAAAAAGGTGAAAAACTGTATGCCGATAACTGTGTGCGTTGCCACGGTGCACGCGGCGAAGGAATTCCTGAGAAATTCTTCCCGCTGATCCAGGGCCAGCACTACAAATATATCATGCGTCAGTTTGAATGGATCCGTGACGGCAAACGCCGTAACGCGAACCCGGATATGGTGAAACAGATTGCAAACTTCTCTGATGAAGATATGGCGCATGTGATGAACTATGTGTCACGCCTGTCACCACCGGCTGACCGCTTGGGCCCTCCAGGCTGGGAAAACCCTGACTTCAACTAAGTCAGATCAAAGAACCCGGTTTTCACTTAGGGCCGGGTTCTTTTAAGCCTGTATAAATCCGAAAAGGATCATATTTAAGTGGTTCTAAAAGAGGGGGTTGTATCCAATGACGGATGAAACTCAAAAGAAACGTGGCCTTGTGACCCGCGGCTTGACGCTGGTTGCCTTGGTTCTTGTGGCTGTGATGTATTTTCAGCCGACCTGGTGGGTAGCCCTTGAAGCCCCCCAATATCCGCCCGAAGCTTTTCCTGATGGCGTGCGTATTGATTTCCATATCAATGGCGTCTTCAACGGCTGTCAGCCGCTGCAAAGCACCGAAGTCTATGAAGTCGAAACACTCGACTGTGTGCATGAAATGGATGCGATCAACCACTTTGTAGGGATGTATCCAATTGCCGCAGGGGGCGTGATTGAACGTGGCCTTTCCCAATTCCTGTTCAGCATGTTGGGCGTGATGCTGGTTGGTTTCCTGATCTTTAAAGCCAAGGTTCGTGCGGCTGTTCTCAGCGTGGGGTTTGTTGCCATTTCTGTCTGGATGTATATGTCCTTTTATGGCGCAAACGGTCTGGCACTGCAGAATGCCGGATATCTGAATGCGCTTGTGGTCTCGCTTGGTCACGGCAATGAGGAAGAAGGTGAAGAACTCAGCCCCATTGTGGCAAAGCTGAAAGAGTCCCTGGCTGAAAGTGGTGAAAGCAGCCTGGTGAGCCGTGAAGAAGTCAATGCGACGCTGGATCGTAGCGGTCAAACGGAATTGAAAGATATTCTCGCAAAACTCCATCAGGGTAATGAAGCGGCGAAACCGAAATCCCTTAAAGAGATTTTGGAAGAAGCCAAGTCAAGTGGCAAGACGGGTAAAGAAGCCGATATGGAAGTCTTGCGTGCCTCGTTCGAAGCCGATCAATCCCGCAAACCTGTTGCCCAACGTGAAGCCTGGATTGGCAGCACACAGCAGGTGATGTTCTGGCACTATGAAAAAAGCCTGGGACGCTGGTTTAACAATCAGGCAGAGATCGTCCCGCTTGTTGAACTGATGACGACCATCGGGACGTTTGTTGTCTGGGCAACCATGGCAGCCATGGCGGTTGTTGTGGTGATTACGCTTAAAAATGGTGGCTTGCTCTATTGGGTTTTGCCCGGTGTTCCTGCCCTGCTGCCTGTGTTCTTCCTGATGGAATATGCGGGTTGGCTGTGGTGGTACGGCCATAGCCTGAACGATATGGGCGCCTTTACGCTGAAACCCTTCATGCCAACTGTCTTTGGTCAAGGAAAGGTTGCGCAGTTTGTGACACTATCCTATCCAAGTACAGGTTTTTTCCTGATGTTGGGTGTAACGGTTTGTATGCTGCTCGCAATGCTTTTGAGGCGTAAGCACATTATCGAAGGCGAGTGAGTTCATATGGGGGTATGTGCACACCATGTCTAAATGTTTGAAACTCTGCCTGGCTGTCCTTGCGTTGGTGTTTTTCACCACGCAAGGTCATGCCGCGCTGACACTGCAGGAACTGATCAATCAGACGGCAGAAGGTGAAACACTGGTGCCGCCGCCCGGTGTATACAACGAACATATCAAGCTGACCAAACCGATCAAAATCGATGGGCAGGGCAAGGTGATTGTGGACGCGGGCGGTGAAGGCACAGTGATGCTGATTGAAACGGATGGTGCCACGATCACGGGCATGACCTTTCAGAATTCAGGTGTTTTGCACAACGATGTAGATGCGGGCATTCACGTGCGTGGCAAATATAATGTTGTGCGAAACAATCTGGTTTTGGACTGTCTGTTCGGTATCGACCTGTCCCAGTCCAACAACAACATCATCAAGAACAATACTTTTACCTCGAAAGAACGTGACCTTGGGCTGCGCGGGGATGCCGTGCGTCTGTGGTACAGTTTTGAAAATGAAATCACGGACAATAAAATCTCCAACTCCCGCGATTTTGTGGTCTGGTACAGCGCCAATAATGTGATTGCGCGCAATGATATTCGTAATGGTCGCTACGGCATTCACTTTATGTATGCCAAATATAACCGGGTGGAAGATAACAATATTCATAAGAATACGGTCGGGATTTTCCTGATGTATAGCGACGATGTAGTGATCCGCAACAACAAGATTTACCATGCATTAGGGGCAGCTGGCATGGGCATCGGGATGAAAGAATCATCCAACATTGATGTGGTGGATAATGAAATTCTCTACAGCAGCATCGGTCTTTACAGTGACTTATCGCCGTATCAGCCGGAGACGACAAATCGGGTCTATCGCAACACCTTTGCCTTTAATCGCGTCGGGATCAATTTCTTAAGTGACTGGACCGGAAGTCTGGTGAAGGAAAATGTCTTTCGCGACAATATCCGGCAGGTTTCCGTCGCCAATTTCGCCAGTGCCGCGCGAAATGAATGGGAAGGCAATTACTGGGATGATTACGAAGGGTTCGATCTGGATAAGGACGGGATCGGTGATAAACCCTATAGTCCCAAAGTCTTTGCAGATCGCATCTGGATGGATGTACCGGATGCTGCCTTTTTCTTAGGTACACCGCTGTTATCCTTGGTGGATTTTTTGGAACGACTTGCGCCTTTTACCGAGCCATTGATCATGCTCAAGGACAGCAAACCTCAGTTTAGTCCAGAATTTGAACATAAAACGACCCGGAAAACGGGTCAGATTGCCGACGAAGATGCCGGGACATCGCGTTATGACCCCTTCGGTCTGAGCAATCCAAACGTTGGAACTGCAAAGTAATGAGCCAAAAAAAACAAAAAAGAAACCCAAACAGCCCGGCAAGTAAACGTGCCAGACGAGAATTTTTGCGCGCGACTGTGGCAGGTGTCGGGGTGACTGGGCTTGCTATGGCAGGCTGGTTGCCAATTGCGGCACAGGCCACACCACGCCTGCGTCCACCTGGGGCAATTGATGAAAAAGAATATCTCGCTTCCTGCATCAAATGCGGGCAGTGCGTGCAGGTCTGCCCAGTGGAAGCGTTGGTGCTGGCTGATGTGGATGACGGTTTTGGTATTGGTGCACCTTATCTGGATGCCAGGGCGCAGGCCTGTGACTTTTCCTGTGATGCCGTTCAATGTGTGCTGGCCTGTCCTACAGGGGCGTTAAGCCACGATATCGATAAGAAAGAACAGGTCACCATGGCCCTTGCCAAACTGACCAAGCCGGAAAACTGTTTGGCGCGCAAAGGTCTTGGTTTTAAAGGTAAGGCGCGCGGTGAAGATTTTGAGGGACTGCACCGTTATCTGGAGGTTGATCGCTGGAACCCGATCAAGGTGGCAGATCATGAATATGATCTGGAAATTTGCGATCTCTGTGTGCGCGAATGTCCGATCAAGGGCGCGATTGAACTTGTCCCCATGGGCGATGGCAAAGGGATGACCCCGGTGATTAAGGAAGCCTGCGTGGGCTGTGGGATGTGTGAAATGATGTGTCCGGTTGAACCCACTTGTATTGAAATGGATGTGGATGCACAGGCCAAGGCAGGTGCAGCATGAAACGGTTTGTAAGTTCCCTTCAGCTCATGCTGGGTAAAAAGCCCGAACGTCCAGCCAAAGACACCTGGACAGAAGGTGCAAAAGAACTTCATGCTTATAAGAAAACGGCTGAACAGGTGAAAATCCGCCGCGAAGCCATTAAGGAAGAAATTGCATCAGGTCATTCATCCAACAAATGGAAGGTGCGCCGCTGGATCTCCATCGTTGTGATTAACCTGCTGTTTGTGCTGTCCTTCCAGTTTGACATTCAGATGGTGGAAGGGGCGCTAACAGCCTCTCGTTTTGTTGGTTTCCATATGGCGGATTTGAACTCTGCCTTACAGGTGACGCTGGCTTACAAACATATGGTGATTAACCTTGTCATCGGGACGGTGACGGTTTTTTTGCTGTGGTGGCTGTTGGGCGGACGCACATTCTGTTCCTGGGTATGTCCCTATCATCTGGTGTCCGAACTGGCAGAAATGCTTCATCTGAAACTGGTGGAAAAAGGGTTGGTAAAAGATCATCCGCTGGATCGCCGTCTGCGTTCCGCCCTGTATGTAATGTTTGCCCTGTTGGCCTTTGTAACGGGCTATACGGTGTTTGAAACCATTTCACCCGTTGGTATCCTAAGCCGGGCCTTTACCTACGGCGCGACCTTCGCCCTTGTCTGGGTCGGTATCCTGTTTTTGATTGAGGTGTTTTATTCCCGCCGTTTCTGGTGTCGTTATGTGTGTCCAATCGGGTTGACGTATGGCTTTGTGGGCACTGTTTCACCTGTGCATATCAGTTACGAGTTGGAAAACTGCCTGCATGAAGGGGAATGTCGCAAGGTTTGTCTGGTGCCCCATGTTTTGGATATCACCAAAATGGGCTATGCTGATGATACCAAGATCGAAGTGGGGGCCGACTGTACTCGTTGCGGCATGTGCGTTGATAAATGCCCAACCCAAGCCCTGAGCTTCAAGGTTAAGGGGTTAGATGGAATGCTTTGATATGGCTGATAGTTTTATTGAAATAAAAGGTGTCACCAAGCTGTTCAAAAAACAGCGCACATTGGATGACCTGTCCCTGTCCATCGATCTGGGGGATCGCATTGCCTTGGTCGGATCAAATGGCGCGGGTAAAACGACCATCATCCGCTGCCTGCTGGGGGAATATACCCATGACGGCGAAGTCTTGTTTGATGGCATTAATCCACGTCTGCACCGTCAGGATGTTTTGGGTCGTATCGGTTTTGTGCCGCAAATTCCACCACCTTTGCGCATTCCGGTCAATGATCTGGTGAAATATGTGGCGGGTGTCTGCCATACCGATATGGTGCAGATCAATGAGATTGCGCAGCGTATGGGGCTTGTGATTGATGAAGTCGCCAGCAAGCCCTTTATCAAACTGTCCGGTGGCCAGAAACAGAAACTGCTGATTGCCATGGCTTTGGGTCGGCCGTGCGATTTGATGGTGTTTGACGAACCAACCGCTAACCTGGACCCGGCCGCACGTCAGGTCCTGTTTGATTTGTTGGCGGAACGGTCCGATAAATCCATGATCATTTCATCCCACCGTCTGGAAGAGGTCGCTGCGCTGGTAAACCGGGTTGTGGAAATGGATCGCGGGCGCATCGTTCTGGATGACCATGTGGAAGATGCCATTGGCACATCCGGGCGTTTGAAATGTGAAATCACGGTTTCCAAGCATGTGGATGCCTTTGCGCGCACTATTGGAGAATGGAACTTTACCTCAGAAGATAATCTTCACTGGACAGGCGAAGTTGCCGGACCGGACCGTCTGCGTTTTCTTGGTACCTTGTCGCGTTATGCCGGGCTGATCAAGGCGGTGCATATGGATGAGAATGGAAGGAAAGAGCATGTCCAGGTGGCTTAAGCTTTTTGTACTCCTTCCCCTTTTGCTTGCAGGTTGCGGTGATGATAAGACCGGGCCCGGCAAGGTCCATATCGGGCGAGATATGTGTGAACGTTGCCGCATGGTGATCAGTGATGTGAAATTCGTCAGCCAGGTCCGTGGCGGGCCTTTGATGCATCACATGAATTTTGACGATATTGGCGATGCGGTCACCTGGTTGAATAAACAGCCCTGGGCAGCCAAGCCGGAAACCGAAATTTGGGTGATGGATTATGAAAGCGGCACAGACTGGTTACCCGCCCGCAACGCCCATTATGTGGAAGGTTATATGTCGCCGATGGCATATGGCTATGCCGCTTTTAAAGAAAAGAAAGAAAACAGCGTCGATTTCAGAACCATGGTTGAACGTGTGTTGAAGGAAAAAGTGATGATCAATTGTGATCCGCTTGACCTTGAAGAACATGCCGAGGCCGAGGTTAAAAACAAGATTGGAATAAACTGATGACCGGCATGTGGATGACTGCAAAGCTCGATATCTCGGAATCTTTGCGCGCAAAATGGTTTTTTCTCTACGCCCTGATTTTTGGCGGACTGGTCGTTGGCCTTCTGGCCTTTGGGGTGACGGAATCCCGCGTTATGGGGGTGACGGGTCTGTCGCGCCTCTTGGTGACCTTTATCCAGATTACCATGGCGATCCTGCCGATCTTTGTCTTGCTTTCAACGGTACGATCATTGGCTGGTGATCGCGAAGCAGGGGTATTTGAATATCTGCTTGCTTTGCCTGTCTCGCTGGGTGGCTGGTACTGGGGTAAATTCCTGGGACGGTTTATCGTTGTGTTCCTGCCCGTTTTTGGCGCTATGTCCGGCACGGTCATCTGGGGGCTGATCATGGGATGGGATATCCCGTGGTTCCATTTTGGTTATTACACCTTCCTGTTGATCTCGGTTGCCGCTTGTTTTTTAGGGATCGGCTTTATGACCTCCAGCGTGGCGCGTTCGACCGATGTATCGCAAGCCGTGGCGTTTCTCACCTGGCTGGTGATGCTGTTGTTTCTTGATTTGATCCTTTTAGGGTCTATCATTAAAGCACATGCACCTACTGAAGCCGTTGTGGCCATTGCACTTGCCAATCCGTTGCAGACCTTTAGAACAGCCTCCATGATGCTATTTGACCCTGAACTGATCTTGCTTGGCCCGTCAGCTTATGTGATTTTGGATAGCTTTGGGCATGTGGGCTATATGGCCTGGTCGGTTGCCTATCCGGTCATTCTGGGCGGTGTCATGGCTTTGATCGGCTTTACTGTCTTTAGACGCGGAGATTTGCCTTAATCAAGATAGGGACTGAGCACGTTTTAAAAAGGCGTGCTCTGTTTCTTCTGCGATCTGATCCAGCATGCCGCCAACCAGTTTTTCAAGTAAGGGCAGACGGGTGGCAAAGCCCATTTCAAAGGTGATTTGGGTCTGGCTTTCAGTGATCTCTTCAAATGACCACTTTACCTCCAGCTGGATCGGCTCTGACGGTGCAGAGGTGATGTGGATGGTACTGTGTGGTCTTACATCCGCATGAGTAATGAACTTGTAACTGGCAGGCCCCCAGCGATAGACATTTTCCACCCGCCAAAGATCCTTACCTTTTTCACGAATACGTGCGCCGATGCAATGGGGCAGAAAGTAAGGGTAATTCTCCACATCCTGTGCGATATCAAACAGAAAGTTTGATGGATAAGGCGCGTCAATGATCCGTCTGGTTTTGATCATTTGCTTGGATGGGGAAGGGCTTTAGGTGTGGTTGCGCGTACCAGAAAGATGATGACAGCGGCACTGACATTCATCACCAGTGCATAGATGATCGCCGGGATCATCAGATTGGCGTCATTCAGGATATTAATAGCGATGAAGATGGCAAGCGCCACATTCTGCAGGCCACATTCCAGGCAGATGGTGATGCTGTCCGCCCGGTTGCAGTTTAATTTGCGCGCAATCAGAAAGCCCAAGCCAATGGTTGCGATATTCAGCAGCACCAGAAACAGCCCGACGTCAAAGAAATGCGTGGTGATATTGTCCATATTACTGATAAAGGCACCGGCAACGATCAGGGCAAAAATCAGGGTTGCGGTGCTTCTGACGTAGGGCATGACGGATTTGCACAGGCTGGGCAGTTTCAGGTTCAGGAACATCCCCAACAGTACAGGCACGCCTGTAATCAGGAAAATTCCAGCCATTACACGTCCCACAGGCATCTGGATAGCGTGGCCATCCCCCATCAAAAACAGATGTGCGCCATAAAGAACCGCAGGTACGGTGAAGATGGACGCAAGGCTTGTTACGGCTGTCATAGAAACAGAAAGCGCCGCATTGCCACTTGCCAGAACCGCGATCAGGTTGGATGTAATCCCACCGGGGCACGCCGCAAGGATCATGATGCCAAGGGCAAATTCAACAGGGCCGTTATAGAAAGAAACGACCAATAGGCCGATCAGCGGCAGAACCAAAACCTGATTGGCCAGCCCCACAAAAAAGGCCTGGGGATGCAGGGCAACTTCCTTGAAGTTTTCAAAGCGCAAACCGATACCAACGGCAAACATGATAAATGCCAGGCCAAGGGGGAGAAGCTGCTGTGCCATGGTTTTCGTATTCCTGCTTTTGATCTTGGTTTTCAGAGTGCTGATTATTCATATATAAGTCATTGATAATGGTCAAAATAAACAGGCACGCCAAGTCAAATTATTTTATCCCTGTGTGAATGGCGGCAATGCCAAAAGACAGGTTCTGAAACTGAACCTTCTGGAAGCCACAGTCATGCATCATCCCCGCCAATGTTATCTGATCAGGGAATTCGCGAATAGATTCAATCAGATATTTGTAAGCCTGTTTTTCCCCTGCGATCAGCGCCCCTAATTGCGGGATGATATGGATGCTATAAGCATCATAGATGGGCTTTAACCAGGGCGCTGCATGGGAAAATTCAAGACAGAGAAAACGCCCACCCGGTTTCAGGGTGCGGTAAATTTCGCGTAACCCCTGTTCAGGGTTGGACATATTGCGTAAACCAAAGGCGATGCTGAGACCGTCCAGACTGTTATCGGCAAAGGGCAGGGTTTCCCCATAGGCTGCCACCCAGTCGATTTGATCCGATTTTTTGACGGATGTGGCGTTCATCATGCCGAGACACGGGTCACACACAATGGCCTTTGCCCCGCGTTTGATAAACTGGGCGGCTAAATCACCCGTACCACCCGCCAGATCCACAATGGTTTCGCCGTAACAGGGATCTAGTAGTTTGACGCATTTTGCTTTCCACAGGCGATGGATGCCCATGCTCATGACATCATTCATCAGATCATATTTGGGGGCGACAACATCAAACATGCTGCGCACCTCTTTCTGATGCGTCTGTTGATCACTGCTTTCTTGCTGAAACTGAACGGAAGGTTTGACGCTCATTGTCCGTTCTTCAGGATATCTTTAATGCGGTTTGCGATTTCTTCGCCGGAAATACCATGGGCGAATTTGCGGATGAAGATGCCCGTTTCACTCATGAAATAGAGCCCGGCGCTATGATCGATCAGGTAATATTCTTCATCGTTCTTGTCATCCTTCACCACGGAATAAGACACTTTGAAACGATCTGTAATACGGTCAATCGCAGCTTTCGTTCCGGTCAGGCCGATCAGTTTGGGGTGGAAGTTGGATACATATTCACGCAAGACCTGGGGCGTGTCGCGTTTTGGGTCAACCGATACAAACAGTGGCTGAAATTCTTCATCCATGTCTTCCAACAGGTCCATGGCTTCTGCCACATTGGAAAGCGACGTCGGGCAGACATCCGGGCAGAAGGTGTAGCCAAAGAAAATCAGACGGAATTTACCTTTGAAATGCTGGTCGGTTACAACCTCACTGAAATGGTTTTGCATAATCCAGCGACCGCCAATTCTGTCGGCCTGGGCAAAGGCGTCAAAGGACAGACCTGTCATCAGGATCGTTGCAAAGAGAGCATGTATGATTTTCATCTGATTTCCTTTGGGTAGTTTGTTAATCGTCCATAATGGACAAAAAAGCCAGAATGTCGCGAATGTCTTCGTCTTCAATGGTGCCGAGGTAGTTTTTCCAGTTATCATGTTCGCGCTTTTGCGCGCGGAAATCTTCCAGTTGCTTTTTCAGGTAAGGAATATGCTGGCCGCGCAAGGGCGGCACACGGTTTGTTCCCAGACCATCGCGCTGATGGCAGAAGCGGCAATATTGCATGTAGAGACTGGACCCATGGTTCACATTGCCTTTGTATCGCCCGATCTGCACAACTTTTTCAGCCTGTTTAAGACGTTCCAGCCCATCAATTTCGCCGTCTGTTTTAGGCAGTTGGTTGGACAGGTGGATGTTTGCCAGATATTCGGTGATATCGCGCACATCTTCAGGCGATAGTTCCCGGTCATTGGCATAAGGTAGCATCGGGAGATTAATGCGTTTGCGAGTTTTAAAATCCTCGATTTGTTTTGCCATATAATCGGCGGACAGGCCTGCAAGACGGGGGTAAATTCCTTTGCCGCCGCCCTGACCATGCATTCCATGGCAACCTGCGCACAATTCGTTAATATCCTGTGCATTTTCCAACCGTTCCAGGGCTTCATCGTCTTCAATTGCAAAAGCGGGGATGCTGAGGCAAACAGTGATTAAAAACAGGAAGATAAACTTAAGACGCGTCATTTTAAATCCATGAATAAAGCTATCTTATATGATGTATGGTGTTATCCCTGAATTGGCATTGATGATGGTCAAATTGTCCTATAACGAAAGAAGAACGATTAGCCAAAAATAGCTAAGATAAGCATTAAGATTGTAGGGCAATAAATGGTGAAAAGTACTTGTGCCAATAGGATGGCCCATTTTAGTTCTTTATAGAGGCCAAAGAGGGTGATTGAGCCTAGGGTAATAACAGGAATGCAAATCGTGAGGATAAGTGAAGATATGCCAACAGGGTCGTTGTCATTACCGCTAAAGAAAGGCATCAGGAATCGAAATGCAAATAAGAGAATAAGGGAATGGAAAGCGAAGAGCCATTTTTGTGACATATTAAAAAGTTTCCTCGAACTATTTTACGATCATTGTGTTTGTGTGAGTGATATAAGCTGTGTTTCTGCAGCTATGATCGGACCAGGGCAATTTTTCGGACTTGCTTTTGCAAAGAGGAAATATTCCGTCGCTAGGAAACTGAAACAAAGGATCAGTGTGACACTGGAATATTTTATGATGATAATGTGTATTGTCGTAATGGTGAATAGAGTTGCCCCTACAAAACAAGTGGGATAAGTAATAGGCAGTTATGTCGCGCCACGAATTCGGAATAAAGAAAATGAAAAAAGTCGCCATTAATGGTTATGGCCGGATCGGTCAGTCTGTTTTACGCGCCATCTATGAAGATGCGAGCGCTTATGACTTTAAAGTCGTGGCGATTAACAGTCTGGATGATATTGACGCGGTTGCCTATCAGACCCGCTATGACACCACCCATGGCCGCTTCCCCAAGGAGGTGGAGGTTGATGGCGACTGTCTGGTGATTGATGGCGACCGGATCGTTGTTTCCAACCATGCCGACCCCAAAGATTTGATCTGGTCCGGGCTTTATATCGATGTACTGCTGGAATGTAGTGGCAGCTTTACCGATACCGCGACAGCCAAGAAATTCCTGGATACGGGGCCGCAGAAAATTCTGTTGTCTCAGCCCGCATCTGCCGATGTGGATGCGACCATTATTTATGGGCTTAATCAGGATAGTCTGAAATCGGATGACATTATCGTTTCTGCTGCTTCCTGTACCTCTAACTGCCTGATCCCGATCCTTGACATTATGGAACGCAAATGGGGCATTGAAAACGGGGTGTCCACCACCATTCATTCCGCCATGAATGATCAGAAAATGGTGGATGGTTCAAACCCGCAGAATATGCGCCTTAGCCGCAGTGGCGCGCAATCGATCATTCCGATCGGTACCTCGCTGGGTAAAGGGATTGAACGGTTTTATCCGCATTTGAAAGACAAGTTTTCCTGTTTGCATCTTCGCGTGCCGACCATTAATGTTTCTGCCCTTGATCTGTCCATTAATCTGAAAACAGATGTAACGGTGGAAGAGGTTAATCAGGTGATGAAAGAAGAAGCTTTGGGCACCTTCCCTGGTATTGTTGGATTTACCGAAGAAATGCATGCGTCCATCGACTTTAACCATGATCCCCATTCCGTCATTGTAGATGGGACCCAAACGCAGGTCAGTTGTGGCAAGACGGTGAAGATGCTGTGCTGGTTTGACAATGAATGGGGCTTTGCCAATCGAATGCTCGACATCACCCAGCATATGCTGAGTGATGCGCTTGAACATTCTTAAAATCAGGCTTTGATCCCTGCAACAAAACCGTCTGCGGAAGACTGGATGGTCTGTGACAGGTCCATCAGCAATCCGGCAGAGGTGACAATCTTGCCCATATCTTCGGTATTTTCCCGCGCGGCCTGGGAGACCATGGAGATGTTGGTATTTACATCACGCATGGCAATGGCAACCTGATTGACGTTTTCTGCAATCTCGGTGACGAATTCCTGCTGGCTGTTAATGGCTGTGGACATATGTTCAGCCGAACTATGGATGGTGGAAATCCGCTCGCTAATCGTTGAGATCGCATCAACGGCTGATCCGGTGCTTTTCTGGATGGCACGGATGCGGGTGTCGATTTCATCGGTCGCACTTGCGGTTTGATCAGCCAGTGTTTTGACTTCGCTTGCCACAACCGCAAAGCCTTTGCCCGCATCACCGGCACGGGCGGCTTCAATGGTTGCGTTAAGGGCCAGAAGATTGGTTTGTTCGGCAATATCCGTGATCAAAGAGACAATGTTGCCAATTTCACGCGCGGAATATGCAAGACCTTCAATCAACTGGCAGGCGGTTTCCGATTCCGTCACGGCAGATTGCGCGCTGGCTAACGAGTCAGAGGCCTGATTACCCACTTCAAAGATTTTTTCTTCCAGCGCTTTGGACGCGGTGGAGACATTTTCAATACTTACCGTCGTTTCTTCCGTTGCGCTGGCAATGTTGGTGGCCTTGATGGAATTATCTTCGGCCTTGCGCGCGATGGTGTCAGAAGAAGCATGGATGGTGACCGCAGCATCTTTTGATTCAGACAGGCTTTTGGCAACGGAACTTTCAAATTCATTGGCGAGATTGTTCATCTGTGTTTGACGATCTGCCTGTGCGCGTTCACGTTCTTCCATGACCCGGTCATTGGCCTGTTTGGCTTCCTGACCTGTATTACAGAAGATGGTCAGCATTTCTGACATCTGGGTAATCTCATCACGGCCACTGACTTTGACTTCGGCTTCGAAATTACCATCGGCAATTTCTTTCATGGAATTGATGGCGGACAGAAGACGCGCCGTCAGATTGCGACGGATATAGACAAAAACGATGATCATAGAGGCTACAATCGCAATCGCGGCCATGGTGATCAGAATGTTTTTGGCCGACGCAATAGTGCCACTTGTAGATTCAGCGGCTTGTTGGGAGGCGGTTTCCTGATGGGTGACCAGCGATGTGGTCACCGCATTCATTTTTTCAGAAAGGGCTTTGGTGTTTTTCTGGATTTCCGCTTGTTTTGCCTGATTTTCCCATTCCGTCTCACGCAAGGCGAACACGCTGTTCTTGCCAATGCCGAAAGAGATCAGCTCTTTCACAAGCGGGCCGATCTTGTCGCCATCAGGGGTGCCTGCAATGCTTTCAATGGCTTTGGTCAGGCGAATTTCGGCCCATTGGTACTTGGACTGAATTTCATCCATCGCATCACCGGGCGGCACCGAAATAGCCGCGATTAACATGCCGAAGGCCAGGTTTGAATTGGCTTTGATCTCACCCAAGGCAGTCGCAGTTGCCAGATCCCTGCTCAGTTTTTCAGATTTTTCAAAATCAGTTGTTTCAGACAGTGACTTAATCCCGCGCGATACATCAACATTGATCACTTCCAGCACAGGAGTTACATATTCATCCAGATCACTATAGGCAAACACAAGGTCCATGATCAGGTTGTTAAAGGTGTTTTGTAACTCAATCTGGGACGCGGTGATGTCTTTCAGGTTAATTTCCTGCTGCAATAGGGACTTATGCGCCTCTGTCACCGCGCCGAGTTTTTCTGTATCAGACAGGCGGCTTTGTAGCACATCAAGCTTTTGAGTAACGAGGGAGCCGGACCAGACAAACCGTTTGTGGACATTTTCCAGCTCTTCTTTACTGCCCGCAGAAGAAAGAAGCGGGGCAAGGGATGCTGCCTGAATAGAGGTGTTGGCTAGTTTCAGTGTATCTACAATGGTCGGGATGCTGGATGTGCTTAAGTCATCCACCGCATGATCCACCTTGGAAAATGAATTCCACGCCACGGTAGATGTCATCACCATCAGGCCCAGAATAATGCCAATCGCCAGAAACAGTCTGGATTGAATGCCGAATTTGATTTTACGTGTTTGTCGCATAGGTCCTCTCCTGTGTTAAGCGCATTGCCTGCACAGTCTCTTTTCATTGTTGTTATTAAGAGGGCTGATCCGTTTTGTTATATGCGTACGAATAGCAATGCGTATTCGGAATATAACAAATAATATTCGAATTTACGACATTTATTTTCGTTTAGTTTCGCTTTTGGTAGTAAGTGAAAAAGGAGACGAAAGGGGAAAGTATATATATGTGAAGAAGATATGCCTGATTGAGAAGGGCGAATTATTCTCCAATTTTGGGTAGAGAGTGAACCTTCACATCATTGGCAAGACAGATTTTTCCTAGCTTATCGGACACTTGCGCATCGGTCACAAAGGTGGAAATCTGCGACAAATGGGCGATTCTCACAGGGGCGGACCGTTCGAATTTGATTTTATCGGCCACCAAAATGGTTTCTCGTGCATTTTCGATAATGGCCTGGGCGACACGTACTTCGCGATAATCATAATCAAGTAAGGCACCGTCTTCGTCAATGGCGGACGCGCCGATTACCGCATAGTCCACTTTAAACTGTTTGATAAAGTCAACGGTGGCTTCGCCAATGATCCCGCCATCGGCTGGGCGTAGCACGCCACCTGCGATAATCACTTCGCAAGACTGGTTGGTGATCAGTGTGTTTGCCACATTCAGATTGTTGGTAATGACCAACATGTCTTTATGGTCCACAAGATAGTGAGCCACCGCTTCTGTCGTCGTTCCGATATTAATAAAGAGGGATGAATTATTGGGAATCAGTTTGGCGCATAGTTCGCCGATGCCTTGCTTTTCAGCTTCTGCAATGGTGCGGCGTTGATCATAGCCAACATTTGCAACACCTGACGCAATCATCGCGCCGCCATGCACGCGGTTAAAATGCTTGCTGTCACACATTTCATTCAGATCCTTGCGGATGGTCTGCGGGGTAACGTCAAACCGTTCTACCAATTCATCCACCGTGACGCGGCCATTTTGTTGCGCGAGTTCGAGAATCTGCTGTTGCCTAAAGGAAAGTGTCATGTTTTCGCCTTTCGAAATGTATGAACCTAGTTTAGCGGGAACGAAAATTATATACAAGTACAGCAATGCGAAATAATCGAACGAAAGTGAAGGTTTTAATCATAACTATATAATGTTTTATTTAAAACAATCACTTACGGAGGGTGAGAAAACGAAAATGCAGATTTTCGCATTGCAGCAATTCGTTTTCGCATTTGCGATATTCGAAATTAAACGAAAATAAATATTGACGAAACGAAAATTTCGAGCCAATTTGGGATCAACAAAGTTTACTGAATTGGAAGTTTCGAATGAATAAAGATCAAACATATGATCTGTTTGTGATTGGTGGCGGGATCAACGGGTGTGGAATTGCCCGGGACGCAGCTGGTCGCGGCTTAAGTGTCTATCTTTGTGAAAAAGATGACCTGGCCCAGGGAACATCATCTTCAAGCACCAAGCTTATCCACGGTGGCCTGCGCTATCTGGAACATTATGAATTCCGTTTGGTGCGTGAATCTCTGATCGAACGTGAAGTTCTTTTAAAGAATGCGCCGCATATTATCTGGCCGCTTCGTTTCGTACTTCCACACAAGAAAGATATGCGTCCGGCCTGGATGCTGCGCCTTGGCTTGTTTATTTATGATCACCTGGGTGGTCGCGAGATTTTACCCGGTGCTTCCAGTGTAGATCTGCGAAACGATGAAGCCGGGGATCCGCTGCACGTACACTTTAAAAAGGCGTTTGAATATTCAGACTGCTGGGTGGATGATGCACGTTTCGTCGTACTGAACGCGATTGATGCCAAACGTTTGGGCGCTGTGATTCAGACCCGCACAAAATGTATTTCCACACGCCGTGACGGCAATATCTGGATTGTTGAAGTTGAAGATCAGCAGTCAGGTAAAGTAACTGAAATTAAAGCGAAATATCTCGTTAATGCCAGTGGCCCCTGGGTTCAGAATGTCATGGAAGACTGTAATCTGTCTTTCAGCGACGAAGGGGTTCGCCTGGTTCGTGGTAGTCACATTATTGTGCCGAAGCTTTATGATCACGAACGTGCATATATTTTCCAGAACGAAGATGGCCGGATTTTCTTCTCTATCCCTTATGAAAATGATTTCACCCTGATCGGCACAACTGATGAAGATCACAAGGGCGAAGTCAACGGGGTTGAAATCTCAACAGATGAAATCGCGTATCTTTGTAAAAGTGCAGAAAGCTACTTTACGAAAAAGATTACGCCAGCTGATGTGGTCTGGTCTTATTCCGGCGTGCGTCCGCTTTATGATGACGGTGCCAGTGAAGCACAGGAAGCGACACGGGATTATGTGTTGAAGGACCATGGGGATGTAAATAATGCCCCGGTTCTGAACATCTTTGGTGGCAAGATCACGACCTATCGCAAATTATCTGAAGCCGCGCTGCTTAAAATCGCACCATACTTCCCCCATATCAAACCGGCATGGACGAAAGATGCGCCACTGCCTGGGGGGGAGTTTGATGTCAGCACGGTAAACGAAAAAATCGAACAATTGCGCAAGGAATTTTCCTACCTGGATAAGGCTTGGGCAACGCGATTGGTACGAATGTATGGCTTGCGGGCATGGGAAATACTTGACCAAAAGCACAAAAAAGAAGATTTAGGTATAGATTTCGGGGCGACATTAACAGAAACCGAAGTTATGTTTATGATAAACGAAGAATGGGCAACTTCGGTGGAAGACATTTTATGGCGTCGTTCCAAACTCGGCCTGCATATGACGAATGCGCAAAAGAGCATCCTTGAAGAGAAGGTTAAAACCTTCCTCGATGCCAAACAGAGCGCAGCTTAAACAGAGAGGACTAAATGACTTTATCTCTTGAAAATGTAACGACGGTTGTAGGTGGGGAAACCCATATTCACCCCGTTACCCTGACATTGGAAAAGGGATCTTTGAATGTATTGTTAGGTCCAACCCTGTCAGGCAAGACATCTTTGATGCGCCTGATGGCAGGTTTGGACAAACCGACTGCAGGCCGTGTCCTGTGGGATGGCGAAGACGTAACAGGTGTGCCTGTGCAGAAACGTAATGTTGCCATGGTATACCAGCAATTCATCAATTATCCCGCCATGTCGGTTTATGAAAACATTGCTTCCCCTTTGCGTATCGAAGGACTGGATGACGCAAAAATTGATCGCAAGGTGCGCGAAGCAGCCGAGCTGATGAAACTGACGCCAATGCTGGATCGTAAGCCACTGGAACTTTCCGGTGGACAACAGCAACGAACCGCGCTCGCACGTGCGGTGGTGAAGGGCGCTGACCTTGTGGTTCTGGACGAGCCGCTGGCCAACCTGGATTACAAGTTGCGTGAAGAACTGCGCGCTGAAATTCCGCGTATCTTTGCTGAATCCGGTGCTGTTTTTGTATACGCAACCACCGAACCAACCGAAGCCCTGCTTTTGGGCGGTCACACGGCAGCCCTGTGGGAAGGTCGCATGACACAGTTTGGTGAAACGCTGGACGTTTATCGCAATCCACAGGATGTGACGACTGCACGCGTTTTCTCTGACCCGCCCATGAATTTTGTTTCTGTTGCGAAAGCCGGATCAAAGCTTCTGTTCGGGGAAGGTCAGACGGCTGCGGCTACAGGCAAACTTGCCAATCTTCCTGATGGTCGCATTCTGGCAGGTTTCCGCCCGGATCATCTGAAACTGCAACGCCCATCGGATGATGCGCTTGCGTTCCAGGTTGAAGTTGCGGTTTCTGAAATCACGGGTTCTGAAAGCTTTATCCACGTCATCCATGGCGCTGACCGCTGGGTTGCCCTGACACACGGGGTGCATGAGCCGGAGTTGGGATCGAAGATGGAACTCTATGTCAATCCGCATCAACTCTACATTTTCGATGAAGATGAAAAACTCATCTTCGCACCTGAATATGCCGAAGCTGCTTAAGGAGGAGAGTTAAAATGGCTGAGATTCATCTCAAAAACCTGGCACATAGCTATCTGCCGCATCCTTCCGGGCCTTCGGATTATGCGCTGAAGAAAATCGACCACGTCTGGGAAGACGGCAAGGCTTATGCGTTGCTTGGTCCATCTGGTTGCGGGAAGTCAACACTGCTGAACATCATTTCCGGTCTGTTGACCCCAAGTGAAGGCGCGGTTTTGTTTGATGGCGAAGATGTTTCGCGTCTTCCAACCGAAAAACGCCATATCGCGCAGGTGTTCCAGTTCCCGGTGGTCTATGACACCATGACGGTTTACGACAATCTGGCCTTTCCGCTGAAGAACCGTGGGCATGACAGTGCGACAATTGACAAGCGCGTCACCGAAATCGCCGCCATGTTGGAAATGACTGATGTGCTCAATAAAAAAGCAAGCGGTCTGACAGCGGATGCGAAACAAAAGATTTCCCTGGGCCGTGGCCTGGTTCGTCAGAACGTATCAGCGATCCTGTTTGATGAACCGCTGACTGTAATTGATCCACATCTTAAGTGGATGTTGCGGATGCAATTGAAGGCGCTTCACAAAAAGCTGAACCGCACCATGATCTATGTGACGCACGATCAGACGGAAGCTTTGACTTTCGCAGATAAAGTTGTGGTGATGTATGACGGTGACGTTGTGCAGATGGGCACGCCACAGGAATTGTTTGAACGTCCTGCCCACACATTTGTCGGCTACTTCATCGGAAGCCCGGGCATGAATGTGATCCCAGCCCACGTTGATGGCACACACGCCTATATCGAAGGCTGCACCATTGAGTTGGGCCATGGATATCAAGGTATTTCCGGTTCCAACGTTGAAATCGGTGTGCGCCCTGAATTTACATCCCTTGGTGTGGATGGCGAAGGTTTGCCTGTTACCATCAAACGTATCGAAGATGTCGGTCGCCACAAGATTGTGCGTGCAGATTTCTTTGGCAGTGAAGTCAATGTGATGGTGCCAGAAGGCATGCCGATCAGTGATCGCGCCAATCGTGTGAAATTTGATCCGCAGAAAGTGAATGTCTATTCCGAAAGCTGGATCGTAGACGGGGAGGTTGCTTAAATGAACAAGCCTATGAACAATAAAGCATGGTTCCTGGTTCTCCCGGTTGTACTGCTGGTTGCCTTCAGTGCGGTCATTCCGTTGATGACGGTGGTGAACTATTCCGTACAGGATACGTTTGGTAACAACGAATTTTACTGGGCCGGGATCGAATGGTTTGAAGAAATCATTAATTCTGAACGGTTCCACGACGCCCTTGGTCGCCAGTTCTTCTTTACCGCAACCATTCTCGCCATCGAAATCCCGCTGGGTATCATTGTGGCGCTGAATATGCCGAAAAAAGGCTGGGGTGTACCGGCTAGTCTGGTTCTGATGTCTCTGCCACTGCTTATTCCCTGGAACGTGGTTGGTACCATCTGGCAGGTTTTTGGCCGCGAAGACATTGGTCTTTTAGGGGCAGTGCTGAACGGTATGGGAATTGATTACAACTATTCACAAAACATCTTTGATGCCTGGGCGACCATTATCATCATGGATGTCTGGCACTGGACATCGCTTGTAGCCCTTCTTTGCTACGCTGGTTTGCAGTCCATTCCAGAAGCTTACTATCAGGCGGCGAAAATCGATGGGGCAAGCCGTTGGGCAACCTTCCGCTACATCGAATTGCCAAAGATGCACCGTGTGTTGCTGATCGCCTTCCTGCTGCGCTTCATGGATAGCTTCATGATCTACACTGAACCGCTTGTGGTCACAGGTGGCGGGCCGGGTAACTCAACAACCCTGCTGTCCATCGACCTGGTGAAAATGGCCATTGGACAATTCGATCTTGGTCCGGCTGCTGCCTTCTCGATCGTGTACTTCCTGATCATTCTGCTGGTGAGCTGGGTTCTCTATACCATCATGACCAATCTTGACAAGAAAGGGGGCTGATTATGACTGCCGCTACGACTACCGCACAGACAACCAGTGTCCCTCTTTTGAGGGGCCTTGGGATCAGCAAAAGCGCTGTAATCATGGTTGCTTATATCGTGTTCCTCATGCTGCCGATTTACTGGCTGTTGAACATGAGTTTGAAAACAAACCAGGAAATCCTGTCCAGCTTTACGCTGTGGCCTGATAACCTGACCTTTCAGAACTATATCACCATCTTTACGGACCCCAGCTGGTATTCCGGTTACATCAACTCCATCACCTATGTTGTGATGAACACGGTGATTTCCATCTCGGTGGCTTTGCCTGCAGCGTATGCTTTTTCTCGCTATCGCTTCCTGGGGGATCAGCACCTGTTTTTCTGGCTGCTGACGAACCGTATGGCACCACCAGCTGTATTCGCCCTGCCGTTCTTCCAGCTTTACAGCTCGGTTGGTTTGTTCGATACGCACATCGCTGTGGCACTGGCTCACGTTCTCTTTAACGTCCCGCTGGCTGTATGGATCATGGAAGGTTTCATGTCCGGCGTGCCGAAGGAAATTGACGAGACTGCCTATATCGATGGCTACAGCTTCCCGAAATTCTTCGTGAAAATCTTTATGCCCCTGATCGCATCAGGTGTGGGTGTGGCTGCCTTCTTCTGCTTCATGTTCTCATGGGTAGAACTGCTGCTGGCACGGACCCTGACATCAGTTGATGCAAAACCGATCGCTGCGACCATGACCCGTACAGTAGGTGCCGCTGGTATCGACTGGGGTGTGCTGGCCGCCGCCGGAGTACTCACCATCATTCCAGGTGCACTCGTGATCTGGTTTGTTCGTAACTACATCGCCAAGGGCTTCGCCCTGGGCCGCGTATAAGGAAAGGAGGACGTTATGGATTTGGATTTAAGCTGGATGGCGTGGACCTGGCAAACGGCCACCTTCTTCCTGACTATTTTAAGCTTGCTGATCATCATGACTATTAGGGCCATCAAAGCCCCGCAGTTGCCCCGTGTTGGTATCCTGCGCTTTGAGACTACGCCCGGTGATCGTTTGTTTATTTCGCTTCTCGGCAGTGCATTTATCTGTCTCGGCTGGCTCGCCATCTTCGGTGGTCCGCTGTACGGCGCACTGGGAGTTTGTTTCATCTATGCCGGATCAGTATTCCGTTGGGTTTGATGAAATTCAATTGTCCTGCAGAGACTAGGAACATCTGCAGGGCACAATTTAAAACAGTGGAGGTATTCCTAATGAAAAAGAAACTTGCTATGAGAGCAGCAGCCGTTGCACTTCTGGCTGGCTTGGCAGCTTCTCCAGCTTATGCTGGGATGGATGAAGCCAAGAAATGGGTAGAGTCTGAATTCCAGCCTTCGACCCTCTCTCAGGCGGACCAGATGAAAGAAATGGACTGGTTTGTTAAAGCCGCCGAACCTTTCAAAGGTATGGAAATCAACGTTGTTTCTGAAACAATTGCAACGCACGAGTATGAAGCAAAAACTCTGGCAAAAGCATTTACAGAAATCACAGGCATCAAAATCAATCACGACCTGATTGGTGAAGGTGACGTTGTTGAAAAACTGCAAACCCAAATGCAGTCCGGCAAAAACATCTATGACGCTTATATCAATGACTCCGATCTGATCGGTACACACTGGCGCTATCAGCAGGTTCGTAACCTGACTGACTGGATGGCGGGTGAAGGTAAAGACGTAACCAACCCAATGCTGGACGTTGATGACTTTATTGGTAAGGATTTCACAACAGGTCCTGATGGTAAGCTTTATCAGCTGCCCGACCAACAGTTTGCGAACCTATACTGGTTCCGTTACGACTGGTTCACTGATCCAAAGATCAAGGCGCAGTTTAAAGAGAAATATGGCTACGAACTGGGTGTTCCTGTTAACTGGTCTGCTTACGAAGACATCGCTGCCTTCTTTACAAATGACGTAAAAGAAATCGACGGCAAGCGCGTATACGGTCACATGGATTACGGTAAGAAAGATCCATCCCTTGGCTGGCGTTTCACTGATGCATGGCTGTCTATGGCTGGTGCTGGTGATGCGGGTGAACCAAACGGTCTTCCCGTTGATGAATGGGGCATTCGTGTAGACGAAAACAGCCGCCCTGTTGGCTCAAGCGTTGAACGTGGTGGCGCAACAAACGGCCCGGCTGCTGTATATTCTGTTGAAAAATACGTTGATTGGCTGAAGAAATACGCCCCACCATCTGCGGGTGGTATGGTCTTCTCTGAAGCAGGTCCTGTTCCTGCACAAGGGTCTATCGCACAGCAAATGTTCTGGTACACAGCATTTACAGCCTCCATGGTTGAAGAAAACCTGCCTGTAATGGGCAAAGATGGTCTGCCAAAATGGCGTATGGCGCCATCACCAAAAGGTGCTTACTGGCAGGAAGGTCAGAAGCTGGGTTATCAGGATGCTGGTTCCTGGACACTGATGAAATCTACGCCAGTTGATCGTGCAAAAGCTGCATGGTTGTACGCACAGTTTGTTGTTTCCAAGTCCGTATCTCTGAAGAAATCCCACGTGGGTCTGACGTTTGTACGTGACAGCGACATCAACCACGCGTCTTTCACAGAACGTGCACCTAAACTGGGTGGTCTGGTTGAATTCTACCGTTCACCAGCACGTGTTCAGTGGTCCCCAACTGGTACCAACGTTCCTGATTATCCAAAGCTGGCTCAGTTGTGGTGGCAGAACATTGGTGATGCATCTTCTGGTGCAAAAACACCACAAGAAGCCATGGATGCGCTTGCAAAAGCACAGGATAAAGTTTTGGCCCGTCTGGAGCGCGCTGGCGTTCAGGGCGACAAAGGTCCGAAGCTGAACCCTAAGAAGGACAAGGAATACTGGTTGTCCCAACCTGGTTCTCCAAAAGCCAAACTGGCGAACGAGAAACCAACCCCGATCACCGTCGATTATGACGAGCTGATTAAGTCCTGGAAAAAGTAATTAACTTTTTCCTCTCCCCGAGCGGGGTGGTGCTGGTTCCCAAATTGTGCATCACCCCAATCGAGAGAAAATTTATTTAGAAATTTCATTATTTTATACGCATACTGAACGCTTCATATATTGAAGTTAAGGATTGGAAAAATGGCTGACTACATTCTGGCAATTGATCAAGGCACCACATCGACGCGGGCAATCGTATTTGATACGGACCTGAAAGTCGTCTCAGTGGCCCAGGAAGACTTTGATCAACATTTCCCCAATCCGGGCTGGGTGGAACATGATCCGGAAGATTTGTTCAACACAACTGTTTCGACATGCCGCGCTGCCCTTGAAAAAGCAAATTTAAAAGCAGGTGAGATCGCCAGTATCGGCATCACCAACCAACGTGAAACCACTGTCTTGTGGGATCGCAACACCGGAAAAGCCATCCATAACGCCATCGTCTGGCAGGATCGCCGTGCTGCAGAACTTTGTGCAGAACTGGTTGAAGCCGGCCATGAAGAGATGGTGGTGGATAAGACGGGCCTTCTGATTGACTCATACTTTAGCGGTAATAAGGTCCGTTGGGTGTTGAAAAGTGTCGATGGTGCACGTGACAAGGCAGAAGCGGGTGAGTTGATGTTCGGCACCGTTGAAACCTGGCTGATCTGGCGATTGACGGGTGGGGCGGTTCATGCAACCGATGCCACCAACGCGTCGCGCACCATGATGTATGATATTCGCAATGGCAAATGGGATGATGAACTGTTGGCTCTGCTTGACGTTCCAGCATCTGTCCTGCCAGAAGTGAAAGACAGTTCGGCTGATTACGGCCAGACACTGGAAGAATTCTTCGGTGCGCCCATCAAAATCGGTGGTGCCATTGGCGATCAGCAAAGTGCGGCTGTCGGTCAGGCTTGCTTTAGCGCAGGCATGATGAAATCCACATATGGCACCGGATGTTTTGCTTTGTTGAACACAGGCGATCAGATGGTGCGATCAAACAATCGTTTGTTGACTACGGTGGCTTATCAGATTGACGGTAAGACAAGCTATGCCCTGGAAGGCTCTATCTTTATTGCAGGTGCCGTTGTGCAATGGCTGCGCGATGGTTTGAAAATGATTACGGATGCGTCTGAAACACAGGCGATGGCACAGGATGCTGCTGAAAACCAGGATGTGGTGATGGTGCCTGCCTTTACCGGGCTTGGCGCACCTTACTGGGATGCCCATGCACGCGGTGCAATCTTTGGATTGTCGCGTGGTACAGGGCCAAATGAATTTGCACGCGCAGCCCTGCAGAGTGTGGGCTATCAGACCCGTGATCTGCTGGAAGCCATGCATAAGGATTGGGAAAATACGACAGGTGAAGAAACCATCCTGCGTGTGGATGGCGGCATGACCGCCTCTGACTGGACCATGCAGTTCCTGTCCGACATTCTGGGTGCGCCTGTGGATCGCCCGACGATCTTGGAAACAACGGCTGTAGGTGCAGCTTATATGGCGGGCTTGCATGCAGGTGTGCTGCCAGCACCGGATGAATTTGCAAAACTTTGGGCGCTGGAGAAACGCTTCACGCCGACTATGGATGAAACCGAGCGACAAGGAAAATATGAGCGATGGCAAGATTGTGTGTCGCGTACATTGTCGCGAGCCTGATTAAGGCTTAACAAAACCAAAAAGGAATTTTTTCAAGATGAATGTCATCGGTCATTCACAACAGCACCGCTGTGCCAAAATTGTGGCCACACTGGGCCCCGCAACAGATACGGTTGAGGCAATTTTAGACCTCGCCAAAGCGGGTGCAAACGTGTTCCGCCTGAACTTTAGTCACGGTACATTTGATGATCATGCGGCGCGCATTGCTGCTGTGCGTAAGGCAGAAGAACTGTTTGGTCGCCCCCTCGGTATGTTCATGGATTTACAAGGGCCAAAGTTTCGCATCGGTGCTTTTGCTGACGGTCCAGTGGAGCTGAAAGTCGGGCAGAGTTTTATCTTTGATACGGATGATGTGCCGGGCAATGCTGAGCGCGTGACCCTGCCGCATCCGGAAATTTTCGAAGCTCTATCAGTCGGTGATCGCTTGTTGCTGGATGATGGGCGTATGCGTCTGAAGGTGATTGAAATTTCACCGGATCGCATGGTGGCCGAAGCCTTGGTTGACGGCAAACTGTCAGACCGCAAAGGTCTGAATCTGCCGGATGCGGAGATCAAGGTTTCCGCATTGACAGAAAAAGACCGCGCTGATCTGGCCTTTGGTTTGGAACAAGGCGTGAGTTCGGTTGCTCTGTCTTTCGTGCAACGCCCGGAAGATATGATTGAGTTACGTGAACTCACAGGTCCGCGCGTTCAGCTGATTGCCAAGATTGAAAAGCCAACGGCACTTAGCCAGTTGTCCGGTATCGTTGAACAAAGCGATGCGGTGATGGTGGCGCGTGGTGACCTGGGCGTCGAACTGCCGCCGGAACGGGTACCAGCCCTGCAGAAACATATTATTTCAACCGCACGCGGCTTTGGTCGCCCTGTGATTGTGGCAACCCAGATGCTGGAAACCATGATCGAAGCACCCACACCAACGCGGGCCGAAGCATCAGACGTGGCTTCTGCTGTTTATGACGGGGCGGATGCGGTGATGTTGTCGGCTGAAACAGCTGCCGGGAAATATCCAACCGAAGCGGTTGCGATGATGAACCGCATCATTTCAGAAGTGGAAAGTGATCCGTTGCATACATCCTTGATGGATGCATCACGCGGCACAAGTCAAAGTAATAACACAGATGCCATCAGTGCGGCTGCCCGTCAGGTCGCCAGTACGTTGGAGGCAAAAGCCATCATCTGTTATTCCACATCGGGCAAAACAGCCTTGCGTGCGGCCCGGGAACGTCCGGAAGCGCCGATTATCTCGCTGACTTATGATCTGTCGGTAGCCCGTGCGCTCTGTCTCGTTTGGGGCATCAAGCCGATTGTTAGCCCGGATGTGGACAATATCAAGGAAATGGTCGAAGCGGCCCTTCGCGTCAGTGAAGAAAAAGAAATGGTCGCAAAAGGGGATACGGTTGTTATTACCGCAGGTGTGCCGTTTGGGAATGCCGGAACGACAAACATCCTGCGCATTGCTGAAGTTGGAGAAAGCTGATGATTTCGCGCCCCCTTGTTGTTGGTCTTGTTGCCCATGATGCCATGAAGGAAGTTCTTTCCAATTGGGTCATGCAGAATAAATCTGCGTTGCTGAATTTGCGTTTCTACGCAACGGGCACGACGGCTAAGATTTTGTCTTCTAACCACCCGGAACTGGATATCTCAGGTTTGAAATCCGGGCCGCTTGGTGGGGATCAACAATTGGGTGCGCTTATTTGTGAAGGTCAGCTGGATGCCCTGGTGTTTTTTCAGGACCCGATGACCGCACAGCCCCACGATGTGGATGTAAAAGCACTGGTGCGCATGTCGACTCTTTATGACGTGCCCCTTGCATGCAATCCATCAACAGCAAACTTAATGATCACAAGCCCGTTGTTTCTTCGACTGACCGAAGAACGACATCAGGAAAAAATGATGCCGTGGGATGCCTATATGACCCGCGACGTCCATAAAAATGAGTTAGGGAACTGAGATGAAAGTTTTAGTCATTGGTGGGGCGACAATTGATGTGATTACGTCAATCGACACCTCGGATATTGAATGTATTACGCTTAAGAACGCCACAAATTCCTATCTGATGATGGAGCAGGGTAAAAAAGTTGAAGCCACCCGAATTGAAACCCAAGTCGGCGGTGGAGCCTGTAACGCAGCTGTTGCCATGTCCCGTCTTGGTGGGGTGGTCGGCTGTGTTTTAAAGCTTGGCAATGATGTGGATGCTGATCGTGTGCTGGGTCGTTTAGCGGAAGAAAAGATTGATACCAGCCTGGTGCGGAAAGAACCGACTGAACAGACAGGTAAATCCATCATTGTTTCATCGCATGATCGCAATGCTGGAATCTTTGTTCATCGTGGGTCCAACACGACTTTGAGCCTTGGTGATATCACACCTGAGATATTTGTCGGAATTGACCTTGTGTATGTTTCCACACTCAGTGGGCAGTCCGCCACGGTTTTCCCGAAGATTGTGAAGCTGGCGAAGGAGGCAGGTGCTTTTGTGGCCTGTAATCCTGGCATTCGCCAGATCCGACGCCGCAAGGAACAGGTGCTGGATGCTTTTCAGCATGTAGATTTGCTGGCGATCAATAAAGAAGAAGCAACAGCTCTGGCTGAAGGATATGTGGATATTTCTTCGATTGAGGAAAATGCAGAAAATTATCCTGAATTGATCCGGGACGGCCTGGGTGAAAAGGGCGCGCGGGTTGAATTGGCCGCGCTTGCACACAAGATTCATAAGATAGGGTGCAGCTATCTGGTTGTTACCAATGGGGCGGAAGGGGCTTATCTGTCCACGCCGGAAACCATTTTGTTCAGACCCTCTATCCCATGTGAGGTTGAATCCACCATCGGGGCAGGGGATGCCTTTAACGCAACGATTGCTTATGCGCTTCGCACCAAGAAGACTGTTTACAGTGCCCTGAACATGGCGGCTGTAAACGGCGCAAGTGTCGCGGCAAGCCTGGATACGCAATCAGGTTTGATGACAGCGGATGATCTGCAGAAGAAAGTTTTGGGGATGGATAGTGCACGTGTGCTGTCCTTTCCAAAGGAGATAAAGGAAGAGATTTGAATGCCCGTGCGTGGAATTCGAGAGCCGCGCACGAGTTTGGTCCAAAGGAGCAGTGATCCGGCAAATTTTGTTGCTCCTTTGGGCCATAAGAATAGACGGGGGAAACCCTGAAAACGGAATGTCCGTATCTACATGCTTACTGCCATAGGTCATGTCGATATAGGGCTTAAGGTCAGAGGGAGCGTCTCTGATGCAATATGTTGCTCCCTCTGCACCTTTTGACAAAGTTTTTGCCTCACCTGTGTTGTCGCACCTTCCCTAGAGTGAAACATAGGTCAACTATCCCCGGGAGGGAGGATCGATCTACACCTTCCGGGGGCATTTTTAAAATTGAATAAGTACGCTGAAGAAATAAAAGGATTAAAGGAGTATTCACAATGGCTATTCGTGTCGCAATTAATGGTTTTGGACGTATTGGGCGTCTGTGTCTGCGTTCCATCGTAGAAGGCAAGCGTGATGATGTTGAAATCGTTGCGATTAACGATCTGGGTTCCGTCGCTGATAACGCACATCTCTTAAAATATGACTCGGTGCATGGTGTGCTGGATGCAGATGTCACGACTTCTGAAGAAGGCATTGTGATTGACGGCAAGACGATTAAGGTGATTGCAGAACGGGACCCGTCAAATCTGCCTTGGGCGAACCTTGATATTGACATTGTTTATGAATGTACTGGCCTGTTTGTCGAACGTGGCGCTGCGCAAAAACACCTTGATGCAGGTGCCAAGAAAGTGCTGATTTCTGCACCGGGTAAAGAGTCTGACCTGACCGTTGTGTTTGGTGTGAATGATGACAAGCTGACTAATGATCATAAGGTGGTTTCCAACGCATCCTGCACAACAAACTGTCTCGCCCCTGTGGCTGATGTGCTGCATAAAACAGTTGGGATGGTGAAAGGTTACATGACGACTATTCACTCCTACACCGGGGATCAACGCATGGTGGATACACTGCATAGTGATCTGCGTCGTGCCCGTGCAGGCGCCTTGTCCATGATCCCGACCTCAACCGGGGCAGCCAAGGCCGTTGGTCTGGTGTTGCCAGAACTGCTGGGTAAACTGGATGGATCGGCCATTCGTGTGCCGACGCCAAATGTGTCCATGGTGGACCTGACATTTGAAGCTGCGCGTGAAACTTCCGTGGAAGAGATTAACGCAGCTATTAAAGAAGCCGCAGAAGGTCGCCTGAAAGGTGTGCTGGGCGCGTATGATCTGCCGCTGGTCTCCATCGACTTTAACCATAATTCCAATTCATCATCTTTTGATATGACCCAGACAACCGTTATGGAAGGCACGCTTGTGCGCGTTCTGTCCTGGTATGATAACGAATGGGGCTTTTCATGTCGCATGTCCGACACGGCCGTTGCGATGGCGAAAACGGGTCTCTAACCTTCAAGGGTCTAGGTGAGGGAAGAGGGCTTGTCTTTCCTCACCCTGAAGGGGAATTCCAGAATTATGGATCATCGGATCAGTTATCGTCATTTGCGTTGCTTCATGGAGGTGGCCCGACAACAAAATGTAAGACTGGCGGCAGAAAAGCTGAACCTTTCACGTTCGGCAATTTCTCGCAGCCTGTCGGAGTTGGAATTCTCTATCGGCGCGCAACTTCTGGAACGAGGCTATCAGGGCACATCACTGACGCCCATCGGTGAAAAGTTTTTTGAACTTGTCGCTCCCGGTTTTGAACAGGTTCTTCAAGCCTACAAGAATGTTAAATCTTCTACCGTATCTGATTTCATTAATATTGGTGTTTTAAAAAGTGCACCGCGCAACCTGCTGGCAGAGGCGATAAATCACTTTGAGTATGAAAATGCCGGGGTCAAAGTCTCTGTTGTTGAAGGTTCAGAGGTCTATCTTGTGGACCGGCTTCTGGCTGGGAAAATTTCTTTTTTCTTTGGCTCCGCAGTCCCTGAAAATCCGATAAAAGGCGTAGAGTTTAAACATCTGTATCAGGACCATGTGGTTCCGATGGTGCGCAAAGGTCATCCCTTGTTGGAGAAAGAAGAGCTTGATCTGGTCGAGCTGCTGAATTGGTCGTTGATTTTGAATGATATTGACGGCGTAACGCGCCAAACCATTGATCAGCAGCTTTTGAATGCTGGTGAAGGCGGTTTCGACAACTTGCTTGAATCCAATTCATTTCGGGTTTCCTTGAAATTGACGTTACTGGATAATCGTGTCTGGATCGCATCAAAATGTACCCTGAAGGATGAAATCGATAGTGGCGAGATTGTTCCGCTACAGATAAACGGATGGGACGTGCACCGTTCGATTGGTGTTATGACACGTGTACAAAGTGAGTTGAGACCAGTTGAACGTCAGGTGCTGGATATTTTGAAAACCGTTTAAGCCCTGCAAAAATCAAAAAAATTGGCATCACAATGCAACTGCGTCGTGATGCCAACTCTTCGTGCTTAATTCATCAAAAGCATGGGTAAGTATCATATTGCCTGAATTAAATAACATATATGATATTTTGAATATAAAAAGGGGATATCTAATTCCTTTAAAATTCGTTGAAAATATAAATAAGTATTTTTGGTTGGTCTAGTGAAAATATGTCAATAGGTGTTTACATTTTATCATGCAATCCGAAGTATATTGATCATATTGGTTATGGTGTTGATGATATTGATCTACTTAACTATTTCTGTGAAGTGTATGTTTATGGCGGTTTAGTTAAGTATAGCTAGCCTGATATTAATATTCATCAACAAGGTAATGGAAATGAAAAAAGTTCTATTTGCCACAACAGCAATGTTTGCTGTTGCGGCTATTTCTACTTCGTCGAACGCTGCTGACCCGATCAAGCTTTCTGTCGGTGGTTTCGCTAATGCATATGTTGGTTATGCTGATCAGGAAACAAACGGTACAAATGATTTTGCAAGTGTGCTGGTTCAACAGGATACCGAGCTTTACTTCCGTGGGGAGACCAAGCTGGATAACGGTCTGACAATCGGCGTCAACATCGATCTGGAAGCTGACTCCAACGCGACAACCCAGGATGATGTCTTCGTTTCAGTTTCTTCTGACAGTCTGGGTAAAATCTATCTCGGATCCACATCTGGTGCGGGCGCGAAAATGCACAATGTTGCCCCGAATGTCGGTCAGGCCATTGGTGATTCAGAAAACTGGATTTCTGAAACAATTGGTACAGCGGCAAACTTTGGCGGCAATACCGAAGCGGACGGCAGTGATGGTCAGAAAATTGTCTACCTGACGCCAAATCTTGGTGGTTTCCAGCTGGGGGCTTCTTATGGTCTTGTGCCTGAATCGCCTTCAGGTGCAGTAAATGTTGGTGGCACAAACACAGCCAACGATATCTCTTATCAGGCAGGTATTGCTTATAACGGTGATTTCGGTGGCGTTTCGATTGCTGCAGATGTAAGTGGTGAACTGGTTGATAACGGTGGTACAAATGGTACATCTGTTAACAACGAAACAACTGTTCGCGGTGGTTTGAATGTTGGTGTTGCTGGCTTCACCATCGGTTCTTCTTACTACCGCACACAAAATGTTGCGGCTGTAAGCAATCAAAACTCTGACGGTTGGGACTTCGGTGTTTCTTACGAAACTGGTCCATACGGCGTTTCTGCAACAATCCAAAGTTTGAACATGGATGACGGTGGTTCGTCTGCAAAACAGGAAGACCAGAAAGATTACTGGACGGTGTCTGGTTCTTACGATCTGGGTGCAGGCGTGACAATGATCGGTTCTGTTTTTGGGGTTGATTTTGATGACGCGTCCGCAACAGCAGCGAACAATACAAGTGACAATGAAGGCTTCGGTATTATGACTGGCCTAAAAGTCAGCTTCTAAGTTTGTCTGCAGGTTAACGAGAAACAGGCCCCGTTCTATAAGCGAGGCCTGTTTTATTTTTTTCAGGTTACGTATGGATTTATTTGTCCTGAATAGCCTGAATAAAATCACGGCTGGCTTTTTCGATGGTGGTGCTGACCTGATCCACCGTCTGTGCATGTGTGCTGACGTTGCGTGACAGGCTTAAAAGGTCCTGTGATGATCTGTTCATGGTTTCGATATCGTGGTCGATCCCCTTAAAGGTGGCTTGGGCATCGTCCAGGTTATCGCGAATGATCTCTGTCGCGCTGTGTTGATCGGAGACAACGTGGCTCATATGCGATGTTGTATCTTCCAGGATCGCCATGGATTGGGTGACTGTATTCATCAGTCCCATGCCGGAGTTGGCAATTTTCTGAATATCAATCAACTGATCCGAAATGGCCTGTGATGATTGTTCAGATTGCTGAGCGAGCATTTTGATCTCGCCCGCGACAATCGCAAAACCCTTGCCGGCTTGTCCGGCGCGTGCGGCTTCGATGGCAGCATTCAACCCCAGCATACGCACCTGACCGGAAACTTCAGTGACATTTTGAACAATGGTTTCGATATGGGCGGTTAGTTGGCTGAGTTTCTTAAGTTCCGCCATGGCCGAGCCAACATTACGCGACAGATCTTCCACTGTGCGGTTGACCTTGTCATTGGATTGAATGGTCTGTTCTTCCACATCGATCAGACGGGTCATGGTTTCCTGCAGGGTGTTCATGTTCTGTAAGATGGACTCACTGCCAGAGACAACTTTGCTGCATTGGGCTGTGCTGCTTTTGGCTTGTGATTTTACGCCGTCGCCAGCAGCATTGAGTTCTTTGGCGCGTCCAGCGAGGTCTTCGATGGAACAAAGTACGCTTTCTTCAAACTGTTTGACGATACGTCTTTGGTAAGCGTTGCTTTCTTCACGTTCGTAAAGGCGGGCAAGCTGGGCGCTGACATATTGCATGATTTCCAGCGAGGTTTCATCCAATAGACCAATCTCGCGACCATAAAATTCTGCAACGCCGACGCATTCATCGTTAATCAGGATAGGAAAGCCAAAGAAACCGCGCACACCGCTGCGTTTGGCTGCATCGGCGCGCAGGAACTGTTTTATGACGGTGACATCTTCAACTGCCTTTGCCTGTTTTTCCTGGGCGATGATGCCGATGATACCTTTGCCTTTTTCAAAGATGGTCTGTTCGCTGATGGATTTGAAGTCGGCAATGGCACGGGGGTCCAGCCCTTTTTCAAGGAACCAAATGTCATTAGATATATATGTCTCGGGCGTTTCTTTGGATTTGAGGTAAAGATGCGCGATGGGCCAGCTTGTATAAGTGCAAACTTCTTTAAAGATTTTTGTTGTTGCTTCGGCAAAGTCTGTGGTGGTGTCTGGTACGTTGGAAACGCGGTTTAAAAAACTCAGGACGCTGCTGAGGGATGTTGTTTCGGATTTCTCTTTTGATGGGAAATCAATGATTTTAGCGAGCATGGGTTCCTCTTTCATAAAAACTGTTGAAAAGAGGCCAACCGTTGTAGGCGGTCTGGCGATAGGGCCTATGTAAGTATATGTACGCAGGTATCATGCCACCTTGTGAAATGGCTAAAATCTGCGGGTTTATGTGAAAGTGATCGCAGGTTGATGAAAAAACGGGCGGCATTTGCTTTCTTTTTGTGCAGCGCACAAGTTTGTGACTGGTTCTAAAGTGCCAATACTAAAGGATTTCAAAACGGCACGGGTCTTGCTTTGGTTTGGGGAAAGAACAAAGATCGGAGTGAACCATTCGTGGACACGGATTTAAAAATATTACTAATTGACGAGAACAAGGCGCGTGCAGCGATCCTGTTTGAAGGATTGCGCGAAAGTGGACTGGACTGTGTGGAATGGCTGCAGGATACCCGAAATCTGTCGGAACGTATTTTTGCGCTGGACCCGGACGTGATCCTGATTGATCTGGAAAACCCCAACCGGGATGTGCTTGAACAGATGTTTCAGGTTAGTCGCGAGGTCAAGCGGCCGATTGCCATGTTTGTGGATCAGTCAGACAGTCAGACTATTGCCCAGGCCGTTGATGCCGGGGTTAGTGCCTATATTGTGGATGGGTTAAAGAGTGAACGGGTGCAGTCGATCATTGATATGACAGTCAGTCGCTTTAACGCCTTTAGCAAATTACATAAAGAGTTAGCCGAAGCCAAAGGTGCCTTGGAAGAACGTAAAGTTATCGACAAGGCCAAAGGTATTTTGATGCAGCAGCGTAACCTGGGTGAGGCTGAAGCCTATGCCCTGTTGCGCAAAACTGCGATGAACAAAGGCCAGAAGATCAGCGATATCGCCAGCTCTATCGTAACTGCCGCAGAATTGTTGGGATGATGCTATGACAGATAAAATACAGACAATAAAAATCGGGTTTGTCCCGCTTGTAGATTGCGCGTTGCTGGCGATTGCAAAAGAAAAAGGGTTTGCCGAAGAAAACGGCGTTGATTTGTCCTTACACAAAGAGGTGTCCTGGGCAAATGTGCGCGATAAGTTATATCTTGGCTACCTGGATGGGGCACAAATGCTGGCCCCGATGTCGATTGCTGCCAATTTGGGCTCTATGCCCAACAGCAAGGCAATCGTGGCGCCCTTTGTTTTGGGGCGCAATGGCAATGCAATTACGGTATCGAACCATCTGTTTGGTTTGCTGCAGGAAGAAGAACCTGATCTTCTCGGTCAACTGGATCTTAAAAAGACCGGGGCTGCTTTGAAGGCGGTGATTGAAAAACGAAAGAAAGCTGGGCTAGAGCTTTTGCGCTTTGGCATGGTCTTTCCGTTTTCTTGTCATAACTATCATTTGCGATACTGGATGGCGGCCTGTGGGATTGATCCTGATCAGGATGTTCATCTGGAAGTTATTCCGCCGCCCTTTATGGATCAATATCTGGGTGAAGGTCGCATTGATGGCTTTTGCGTGGGTGAGCCTTGGAATTCTCTGGCTGTCGCACAGGATATTGGCGTGATTGTTGGGGCAACCTCGCAAATCTGGCCGCAGTGTCCGGAAAAGCTTTTGGGATTGCGCGAAACCTGGGTGGATGAAAATGCGGCATCTCTCGGCGGGTTGATGAAGGCGTTGCATCAAGCTGCTGTCTGGGCGGGGGATACCGGGAATTTTCCGGTGATTGCCCAAATTCTGTCCCGGCATGAATATCTGGATGTCCCAGCAGAAATTATTGTAGGGTCTTTGTCAGGTGATTTGCGGCTTCATCATGAAAAAGACCGGGTATATATCCCGGATTTCCTTATTTTATCTGGTGAAAATGCCAATAGACCAAGTGCAATAGGGGCGGAATGGTTGTTTGATCAAATGACACGCTGGTCTCATACGGCCAATATTGCGCCTGCACCAGAGATGATAGCGCGTTCTTTTTGTTCAGTAATTTACGATGAGTTACTTTCCGCAGGCGGTGCTGTGACGCCGGAACCAGAAATGAATTTCTTTGATAGTGATCAAAAAATAGTCATTAAATAAAAATGATTAAAAAATATGCAGTTAATTTAAGGTTAATGATTAAAAATGACGCACTGCACAAAACGTATTCATACTAAAGGATTACAGGTGGAAACCTCAAAAAAATCATAAGGTATTGAAAAACAACAAATATCAAGTTTGAGCCAAAGTTGGCACGATGTTTGTATTGTAAGTTAGTAATCTGGCAAGGGTGCTAGATCACATATACCATCAGCAACGCTGCTGACAAGACGCACACACTCTCTGGTGCGTTTTTGTCAGCAGCGTTTTTGTTTTTTACCTCATCTGGTTCTGGCGATCCAAACGAGGGGGAACAGGCTCAAACTTTAAGGAGAAGAAGCCTTATGAAGACGACGAAATCATTTAAATCCATTCTGGCTGGTGCAGCACTTGCAGTTTCTGCCTTTAGCGGTTCAGCATTTGCGGAGATGCTGGATCTGGAGAAAGAAGAACTGAAGTTCGGTTTCATCAAACTGACTGATATGGCGCCACTGGCGATTGCTTACGAAAAAGGCTTCTTCGAAGATGAAGGTCTTTATGTAACGCTTGAACCACAGGCGAACTGGAAAGTTCTTCTGGACCGTACCATTGATGGCGAACTGGACGGCGCACACATGCTGGCTGGTCAACCTCTCGGCGCGACCATTGGTTTCGGCACACAAGCTCATATCGTAACTGCTTTCTCTATGGACCTGAACGGCAATGGCATCACTGTTTCCAACGAAGTTTGGGAAGAGATGAAAAAGCATATTCCGGTTGGCGCAGACGGCAAGCCCGTTCACCCGATCAAAGCTGACTACCTGAAGCCAGTTGTTGAAAAATACAAATCAGAAGGTAAGCCGTTCAACATGGGTATGGTATTCCCGGTATCTACCCACAACTATGAACTGCGTTACTGGCTGGCGGCTGGTGGTATTCACCCTGGCTACTATTCCAAAACGGACATTTCCGGTCAGATCCAGGGCGATGCGCTTCTGTCTGTAACACCACCACCGCAAATGCCTGCCACATTGGAAGCTGGTACGATCTATGGCTACTGTGTGGGTGAGCCTTGGAACCAGCAGGCTGTATTCAAAGGTATCGGTGTTCCGGTTATCACAGATTACGAAATCTGGAAGAACAACCCGGAAAAAGTATTTGGTGTATCCAATGACTGGGCTGAGAAAAACCCGAACACACATAAAGCTGTTGTCAAAGCTTTGATCCGTGCAGCGAAATGGCTGGATGAAAATAACAACGCCAACCGCGAAGAAGCTGTGAAAATTCTTGCGAAATCTGAATATGTGGGTGCGGATGCGGAAGTAATCGCAAACTCCATGACAGGGACGTTTGAATATGAAAAAGGCGACAAACGCGAAGTTCCTGACTTTAACGTATTCTACCGTTATTTCGCGACGTACCCTTACTATTCTGACGCCATCTGGTATCTGACACAAATGCGTCGCTGGGGCCAAATTGCCGAAGGTAAGTCTGACCAGTGGTACATCGATACAGCAAAGAAAGTTTACCGTCCTGACATCTATCTGGAAGCTGCGAAAATGCTGCTGGAAGAAGGTCACATCGCCAAAGAAGATATTCCTTGGGACACAGACGGTTTTAAACCAGAACAAACTCAGTTCATCGACAATGTTTCTTATGACGGTCGCAAGCCAAACGCTTATCTCGAAAAATTCGGGATCGGTCTGAAAGGCAAGCAGGTCATCAAAGGCACTGAAGTCGCTGCTGCTGAATAATCCCTAACGCGGCAAGGGTAGGGGTCGTCACCCTTCGACAATAAAGGCGGCCCCACTCTTTCCCTCAACCTTATTCGTTAAAACCTTTTTATATTTACTTTTTTACAGGTGTATTATGTCTGACACTTCAACACAAACAGCCGATGTAGGTCTTCTGGCCCGCGTAGTGCCAAATGCGACCTCTTCCACTGATGCGCTGAAGAAAATCTGGCAGGCGATCGGAATTCCGCTGCTTTCCATCATGATTTTCCTTTTTGCGTGGCAGCAGGCGTCCACTTCTATCAAAACCAGTCTGGGTAACATTCCTGGCCCAGCGGCGGTTCTGGAAGAAACGTTCATTCTGTGGGACGATCACGTTGAAACACGTGAAAAAGAAAAGAAATTCTATGAGCGTCAGGAAAAACGCAACGCTGCCAAGCTTGCCAAAAATCCAGATGTCAAAGTCAAGGTTCGTCAATATACAGGTAAGCCAACTTACATTGACCAAATTTTGACCAGTCTGAAAACAGTCTTTATGGGCTTCTTTCTGGCCACAATCGTTGCGGTCCCACTTGGGATTGCCTGCGGTCTTTCCAAAGGAGTGAATGCGGCCTTTAACCCGCTGATCCAAATCTTCAAGCCCGTCTCGCCACTTGCCTGGCTGCCGATTGTAACCATGGTGGTTTCAGCGCTGTACGTGACCAAAGACCCGATGTTTGACAAGTCGTTCCTGACGTCTGCGATCACTGTGACGCTTTGTTCACTTTGGCCGACGCTGATCAACACGTCGCTGGGTGTTGCATCGATTGATAAGGACCTGCTGAACGTTTCACGTGTTCTGCGTCTGGACTCTAAAACAACGATCTTCAAGATGATCCTACCTTCTTCCCTGCCGCTGATCTTTACTGGTCTTCGTCTTTCCCTGGGTGTGGGCTGGATGGTTTTGATCGCCGCTGAAATGCTGGCTCAAAACCCTGGTCTGGGCAAATTCGTTTGGGATGAATTCCAGAACGGCAGCTCTCACTCCCTCGCACGTATTATGGTCGCTGTATTTACCATCGGTCTGATTGGTTTTGCGCTGGACCGTGTGATGTACACGCTACAGGACTTCTTCACATTCTCTGACAAACGATAAGCGCCGAACAAACGTCGAAAAGAAGGATTTTTTCCCATGGCATTTCTAGAATTGAACAACGTCAATAAAGGCTACGGTAAAGGGGCTGATCGCACAGATGTCCTGAACGATATCAATCTTCACATCAAAGAAGGTGAATTCGTTGCCATCGTCGGCTTTTCAGGAAGCGGTAAAACCACACTGATTTCTGCAATCGCCGGATTGATTGAGCCCGATACAGGAGAAATCCTTCTTAACGGCAAAAAGATCGAAGGAGCAGGGCCGGACCGTGGATTGGTTTTCCAAAGCTATTCCCTATTCCCATGGATGTCGGTCTTTGGCAATGTGATGCTGGCTGTAGACAGTGTTTTCAAAAATGAAAGCAAAGAGTCTAAAGAAAAGCGTGTTCTGCATTACATTGATATGGTGGGGCTGTCACACGCGAAAGACCGCAAACCATCTGAACTTTCCGGCGGTATGCGCCAGCGTGTATCCGTTGCCCGTGCGCTCGCCATGAGCCCGCAAATCCTGCTGCTGGATGAACCACTTTCCGCCCTTGATGCCCTGACACGTGCTAACCTGCAAGATGAGATTGAACGTATCTGGGATCAGGAAAAGAAAACAGTTATCCTGATTACAAACGATGTGGACGAAGCCATCTTGCTTGCGGACCGTATTATCCCACTGACACCGGGGCCGAATGCGACATTGGGTCCTGACTTTGTTGTAGATCTGCCACGTCCGCGTGACAGAACAGCAATGAACCATGACGAAAACTTTAAAAAGCTGCGTAAGGAAGTCACCCAGTATCTGATCAATGTGGGTATGGAAAAAAGCGCTGAAACCGGGGAGTTCTCTCCACTGCCAGCCGTAAGCCCCATCATGCCAGGTGCGCGTATGCCGAAAAAGGCGAAGGAACGTGCAGAACCGCGCAGTGGTGACTTGCATCGCTTCGTTGACTTTTCCCACGTGGATAAAGTTTACCCGACACCAAATGGCCCGCTGAAAGTTGTGGATGACTTTAACCTTCAGCTTAAGAAAGGTGAATTCGTTTCCGTCATCGGACACTCCGGTTGTGGTAAATCCACGGTTCTGACCATGGCTGCTGGCCTGAACGAAATTTCCCGCGGCGGTATCATCCTTGATGGGACCGAGGTAGACGGCGCAGGCCCGGATCGTGGCGTTGTGTTCCAGGCACCCAGCCTGTTCCCATGGCTGACTGCGCGTGACAACGTGATGATCGGTGTGGAACGAGTGTATCCACACGCAAACGAGTTCGAGCGCCGTGACATCGTTGAATATTACCTGTCCCGTGTCGGTCTGGCCGACAGTATGGACAAGATGGCATCTGAGATGTCAAACGGGATGCGTCAGCGTGTGGGTATTGCCCGCGCATTCGCCCTGTCACCGAAATTCCTGCTTTTGGATGAACCGTTTGGCATGCTGGACAGTCTCACACGATGGGAGTTGCAGGAAGTACTGATGGATGTGTGGAAACGCACCCAGGTAACGGCCATGTGTGTGACCCACGATGTGGACGAGGCCATCCTTCTGGCGGATCGCGTTATCATGATGACCAATGGTCCGCACGCTACTGTCGGTAAGATCATGGAAGTGGATCTGCCACGTCCACGCACCCGTAAAGAATTGCTGGAGCATCCGCGCTACTACGAACTGCGCGCAGAACTGCTTACCTTCCTTGAAGAATATGAACATGGCGATCCAGAGCCAGAGACTTCTGAAGAAACAGAAAACTCCTCCTCTGATGATCAAGAAGCCGCTTGAAAGGACACTTAAAAATGAAAAAGCTCGTTGTAATCGGTAATGGTATGGCAGGCATGCGCTGTGTGGAGGAAATCCTCAAGCGCGATGCCGAAACTTTCAAAATCACTGTGTTCGGGAACGAACCCTACGGGAACTATAACCGCATCATGCTTTCCCCGGTTTTGTCTGGTGAAAAGACATTTGATGAGATCATGATCAATTCGACTGAATGGTATGAAGAAAACGGCATCACGCTGCACACCAATGCGGAAGTCATAGAAATTGATCGCGAAAACAAGGTTGTTAAATCTGCAAACGGCATTGAAGAATCTTATGACAAGCTTCTGATCGCCACGGGGTCCAGCCCGTTCATCATCCCGGTCCCGGGTAAAGACCTTGAAGGTGTGATCACCTTCCGCGACATGAAAGATGTCGAAACCATGGATGATGCGATTTCCAAATATAAAAACGCTGTCGTCATCGGTGGTGGTCTGTTGGGGCTGGAAGCAGCTTATGGTCTGCAACGTCGTGGTATGAAAGCGACTGTCATTCACCTGATGGACACATTGATGGAGCGTCAGCTGGATGAAGCCGCAGGTCATCTGTTGAAGAAAGAACTGGAAGGGCGTGATATTGACGTTCTGACGGGCGCGAACACCAAAGAGATCGTTGGTAAAGATGGTCGTGTCAGCAAAGTTGTGCTGGAAGATGGCCGCCAAATCGATGCAGATCTGGTCGTTATGGCTGTTGGTATCCGCCCGAACACCACATTGGCAGCTTCTGCTGATCTGGATGTGGAACGCGGCATTATGGTGAATGACCAGCTGGTTACCTCTGATGCGGATATCTATTCCGTTGGGGAATGTGTGCAGCACCGCGGGTCTTGCTACGGTCTGGTTGCCCCGCTTTATGAAATGGGTAAAGCGCTTGCGGATCACATCACAGGCAAAGAAGATAGCGCTTATGAAGGTTCGGTTACGTCAACCAAGCTGAAAGTCAGCGGTGTTGATGTCTTTTCTGCGGGTGATTTCTCCGGTGGGGAGGACTGCGAAGACATCGTTTTGCGCGATGCGGCCCGTGGTGTTTACAAGCGCGTTGTTTTGAAAGACAATAAAATTCAGGGTGCGGTTCTGTATGGCGATACGGCTGATGGCGCCTGGTATTTCTCTTTGTTGAAAGAGGCCGCTGATGTTTCTGAAATGCGCGACCTGCTTATCTTTGGTCAGGCTTTTGCCTCGGGTGGTGGTGCCGCGCAGGACCCCATTGAAGCCGTTGCAGCACTTCCGGCGGATGCGGAAATCTGTGGCTGTAACGGCGTATGTAAAGGCGATATCGTAACAGCAATTAATGAAAACGGCCTGACTTCGCTTGATGAAGTCAAAGCCCACACCAAAGCTTCTGCCTCTTGCGGAACATGTGCAAATCTGGTGGAAAATGTCATTAAGGCAACCATTGGCGATGCGTACAGCGAAGTTTCTGTTAAACCAATGTGTGGCTGTACAGAACATACTCATGATGACGTACGCGCAGCGATCATTGATCAGGAACTGAAGTCTATCCATGACGTTTATCAGGCGCTGGAATGGAAAACGCCAAATGGGTGTTCATCCTGTCGTCCTGCCATGAACTATTACCTGCTGTGTGCTTGGCCGGGTGAATATGTCGATGATGCGCAGTCTCGCTTCATTAACGAACGTGCACACGCTAACATTCAGAAAGACGGCACATATTCTGTCGTTCCCCGTATGTGGGGTGGTTTGACCAATCCGAAAGAATTGCGTGCCATCGCGGATGTTGCTGAAAAATTTGACGTGAAGACCGTTAAAGTGACAGGTGGTCAACGGATCGACTTGTTTGGCATCAAGAAAGAAGACCTGCCATCTGTCTGGGCGGATTTGAATGCCGCCGGCATGGTATCAGGTCACGCCTATGGTAAATCACTTCGTACGGTGAAGACTTGTGTCGGTAAAGAGTGGTGCCGTTTCGGGACGCAAATGTCCATGGATATGGGTGTGAAGCTGGAAAAAATGGCCTGGGGCTCTTACATGCCGCACAAATTCAAGATGGCGGTATCCGGTTGCCCACGCAACTGCGCCGAAGCCACCATTAAAGATTTCGGTGTGATCTGCGTGGATAGCGGTTATCAGCTATCCGTTGCGGGTAACGGCGGTATCCATGTGCGAGCCAACGATGACCTTTGTCTGGTGAAAACGGAAGAAGAAGTGCTGGAATATGCAGGCGCTTACATCCAGCTTTATCGTCAGGAAGCCCGCTATCTGGAACGTACTGCCCCATGGGTGGAACGTGTTGGTCTTGATTACGTGAAATCCATCATCGTGGATGACGAAGCACGCCGCAAAGAACTTTATGAGCGCTTCATCTTCTCACAATCCTTCTGGCAGGATGATCCATGGGCCAAGGCGGTCAATGAAGAAGAAGCCGGACAAGAATTTAAACCACTTGCCGTTATGGCAGCAGAATAAACCAGGGAGTTATGATTATGAGCAATTGGATTGAAGTTGGACATTTGAATGATATCCCGAAACTGGGCTCTCGCGTTGTAAAGAGTGCCCGTGGTGATATCGCTGTTTTCCGTGCGGCAGATGACGAGGTTTTCGCCATTGTGGATGAATGTCCACATTCCGGTGGACCTTTGTCCCAGGGAATTATGCATGGCAAGGCTGTTGCCTGTCCCTTGCATAACTGGAACATCGATCTGACCACAGGGGAAGTTCTGGACCCGGATCACGGATGTACACGCGTGATCCCGGTTGCCAGCAAAGATGGCATTATCCGTATCTTCGTTGAAGCGGAGGCAACAGGGACCAATGGCTGAACAAACTCGCACAACATGCCCATATTGCGGCGTCGGATGCGGGGTGCTGGTCACCAAACAAGAAGATGGCGCAATTAAAGTTGAGGGTGATCCTGATCACCCTGCCAACTTTGGCAAGCTCTGTTCAAAAGGCAGTGCGTTGGCAGAAACGCTGACCCCGGAAGGGCGCTTGCTCAAACCGAAAATCTCTGGTCGCAATACGGACTGGGACGAAGCCATCGACCATGTGGCGATGAATTTTGCGGATGTCATTGCCAAGCATGGACCTGATGCGGTTGCCTTTTACGTTTCGGGTCAATTGCTGACGGAAGATTATTATGTCGCCAACAAGCTGATCAAAGGCTTTATGGGCACAGCAAATATCGATACGAACTCTCGTTTGTGTATGAGTTCAAGTGTCGCAGGCCACAAACGTGCTTTTGGGTCCGACACCGTACCGCAAACTTATGAAGATCTGGAACAATCTGATTTGGTTGTGCTGGTGGGATCAAACCTTGCGTGGTGTCACCCTATTCTTTATCAGCGCTTGAAAGCGGCTAAGGAAAAATGGGGCACCAAAGTTGTCGTTATTGATCCACGCAAGACGGCAACTTGCGATATCGCAGACCTGCATCTGGCGATTAAACCACGCCATGACGTGTTGCTGTTTAATGGTCTGTTGAACTATTTGCAGGAACATGACGCCATTGACCATAATTTTGTCAGCCACCATGTGGAAGATAGTGTCAATGCGTTGAATACCGCCCGCGTGGAAGCATCAGATTATCAGTCAGTTGCGCGTCGTTGTGATCTGCCCATGGCCGACCTCATGGCTTTTTATGAAATGTTTCTGAAGACGGAAAAGACTCTGACCGCTTATAGCCAGGGGGTGAACCAGTCTTCGCAAGGTACAGATAAAGTAAATTCTATCCTGAACTGTCACCTTTATACGGGACGGATCGGCAAGGTGGGTTGTGGTCCGTTATCGGTTACCGGCCAGCCCAATGCCATGGGCGGGCGCGAAGTTGGCGGTCTTGCCAACATGCTGGCGGCCCATATGGATTATAATCCGGCTGATCTGAACCGGGTTAAAACCTTCTGGGAAGCGCCACACATGGTGGGTAAACCCGGCCTTAAAGCAGTTGATATGTTTGAAGCGGTCCATAATGGCGATATCAAAGCCATCTGGATCATGGCGACCAACCCGGTTGTTTCCTTACCCAATGCCAATCGCGTGCGTGAAGCGTTGGAGAAATGCCCGTTTGTTGTGGTGTCTGACTGTATGGATAATACGGATACAGCAACTTATGCGGACGTGCTGTTACCAGCCGCCACATGGGGGGAGCGCAACGGGACGGTGACCAATACGGAACGTCGCATTTCACGCCAACGCAATTTCACCGACCTGCCGGGTGACGCTTTGCCCGACTGGAAAATTCTGACCAAAGTTGCCCATGCGCTGGGGTATGAAGACCAGTTCCCGTATGACATTTCCTTCGATGTATTTAAGGAACATGTCGCCTTATCTGCCTTTGAAAATGAAGGCACGCGTGATTTTGATTTGTCTGGCTGGATCGAACTGGATAAAGAGCATTTCGACGATATGGTCCCGACCCAATGGCCGGTCCGGACTCATCCGAAGAAGCGTTTCTTTAGCGACGGTTTTTTCTATACCCCGTCTGGCAAAGCCAATATGGTGGAAACCAAGTTCAAGCCGCCAGTTTATGAACCCAATGCGGAATTCCCCTATATCCTGAATACGGGGCGTATTCGCGACCATTGGCACACGATGACGCGTACGGGCCTGACGCCGCGCTTGTCACGCCATATCCATGAACCATATCTGGAAATCAATCCGGAAGCGGCCAATAAAGAAGGTCTGACGGAAGGCGATCTGGTCAAGGTGACTTCTAAATGGGGGCATGCGGTTCTGCGTCTTAAGACAACGGATGCGTTGCGAAGCTCAGAACTGTTTATGCCCATGCATTGGAGTGATGAAAACAGTTCCCACGCGGTTGTGGGACGTCTGGTCAATCCGGTGGTTGATCCGTTTTCGGGCCAACCGGAGAGCAAGCACACACCTGTGACCATCGATAAATATGTCCCTGATTGGCATGGTTTGCTGATCACACGTGAAAAGATCGAAACACAGGGCTTTGCCTATTGGTGTCGAACCAAATCCAATGGCTGTTATATCTATGATCTGGCAGGCTTGGGGGAACCATCTGACTGGGATGATTATGCCAACGTCCTGTTGGGCAATGGGGATACGATTTCCCTTGTGGATAAGAAGCGCAATCACCGTCGTTTTGCGGTGATCAAGGACGATAAACCGACAGGTGTTCTGATTGTTTCTGAAGATAAAGATGCCATCCCGTCACGCAACTGGATTGCCCAGTTGTTTGAACAGGATCAAATCACATCGGATGAACGCTTAACGCTTCTGACCGCCAAGCCAGCGGGGGCCATGCCGGAAAAAGGTGATATCGTTTGTTCCTGCTTTAATGTGGGCTTGCTGGAAATTCAGCGTGCCATCACAGAAGGCGGGGCGATGACGGTGGAAGCCATCGGTCAAAGCTTAAAGGCCGGAACCAACTGCGGGTCCTGCCAAAGTGAGATCGGGCAGATCATCGAAAATGCCACCCCGAAAAAAGAAATCCCGAAAGTGGCTTAAAGAAACAAAACGGCTGAGAAAGTGAAAACCTTCTCAGCCGTTTTTTATGGATCAGTATGTGATCTTTATTCCGCAGGAACAGTGATCATTTTCAGACCAGCGATTTCCTGCATCATACGGATAACCTGTGCAGAATAACCTGCTTCGTTATCGTACCATACGTAGAGAACCAGACGGTTGCCATCAACGATGGTAGCCTGGCTGTCAACAACACCTGCGTGCGGGTTACCAACAAGGTCAGAAGATACAGCTTCGGTAGAAGCAGTGTAATCGATCTGATCCTGCAGGGAAGAATACAAGGAAACTTCACGCAGGAAGTCGTTCATTTCTTCAGCAGTGGTGTTTTTCTTCAGGTTCAGGTTCAGAATCGCCATGGAAACGTTTGGTGTTGGGACACGAACCGCGTTACCTGTCAGCTTGCCTTTCATCTGTGGCAGACATTTGGCAACAGCAGAAGCTGCACCTGTTGATGTCAGAACCATGTTCATGGCAGCAGCACGACCGCGACGATCACCTTTGTGGTAGTTATCGATCAGGTTTTGGTCGTTGGTGTAAGCGTGAATTGTTTCAACATGGCCGTTTTCAACACCGTATTCATCGTCCAGAACTTTCAGGACAGGTGTGATGGCGTTTGTTGTACAAGACGCTGCAGACAGGATGGTGTCGCTGTCAGCGATATCTTCGTGGTTTACACCGTATACGATGTTCTTGATGTCGCCTTTACCTGGTGCTGTCAGAAGCGCTTTGGCAGCGCCTGGGCATTTCAGGTGTTGGCCGAGGCCTTCTTCGTCACGCCACAGGCCAGTGTTGTCCACGACCAGAGCGTTCTTGATACCGTATTTTGTGTAATCAACGTCAGCAGGGCTGTTTGCATAGATGACTTTGATGTAAACGCCGTTTGCGATGATTGCGCCTTCTTCCTCATCAACAGTGATGGAACCGTTGAAAGGACCGTGTACAGAGTCACGACGCAGCAGAGAGGCACGCTTTTGCAGGTCACCGTCTTTACCGCCACGAACAACGATGGCACGCAGACGCATTTTGTTACCCGCACCCACGCGTTCGATCATCATACGGGCGAGCAGGCGACCGATACGACCGAAACCGTAAAGAACAACGTCTTGTGGTTCGTCCAGTACAGTGCCTTTACCTGTGTTGATGCTTGCCAGTTGTTCAGTCAGGAAGGATTTCGCATCACCACCATTTTGTGTAAATGTGTGGCAAAGCTTGCCCAAATCAACACGGGCAGGCGCCAGATCCATGTCGATCATGGTTTTCAGCAGTTCCAGGCTTTTGCGAACGTCCAGAACTTCGCCAACCATCTGGTTTGCGTAGCGGTGTGCTTTCAGGATGTCGATAGTGTTGTGGTTTTGGATACGACGTCCAAAAACGCGGATGGTTACACCGTTATCGCGGTACAGTTGACCAACCAGCGGGATCATTTGCTCAGCTGCGCTTTGTTGATCTTTCCACTTATCAAAGTGAATCGCGCTTGAATCCGTCATATTCAATATTCCTTTTGCCATAGATAAAAACAGGAATAACCAAATCGAATTTCCAAGGCGAATACCGACAATAAGCAGCCCTGAATATGGGTTTTCGAGTTGGCCCCCAAATTCTGTGCCCGTAGATACCAAAACTGATCTCAAAAAGAAACCCTAAACTGCGATTCTTATACCTAAGTTGTTTGTGTTTTTTTTATTTACCGATTACCGTGCGGTTTGTACCATATTCATCACCTTGTGAATTATGAATGACAAGATTGAGTAACCTCTGATATTCATTGAAGAATTGAGGGTAAAGAGATAGACTGGAAAGATTGGGGGAGGGTATCGTGAAGAAAAATATTCAAAAGTTCCTTCTTATTCTTTCTTGCCTCATTTTTGGGGCCGCAGTGCCAGTACTGGCGGCTGATCCTGTTGTGGTGACCGTTTCGCATGATATGCTCAAGGGACTTCCGCGCGATGCGCGCTGCCTGCAGAAAATTCAGGAAAATTTTTCAGAAGTACTGGTCAAGGATGAACCGTGGAAGCGGATTATCCAGTCGTTAGAGACCGGAAAGGCTGATCTTACCCCTTGCATTTTTAAAAATGCCGAACGGGAAACCTTTCTGGATTTCTATGGTCCCATCGCTGTTTTGCCAATCGTTCTGATTTCAAGGCAAGAAAAAGACGTAACATTGGATCAGATCAAAGATTTGCGCGGTGTCTTTCATTTGGGCACCTCTTTGCTGGAAGATTACACCGATGATACCATGCAGGTGCAGCAGGTCCCCAATATCGATACGATCTTTTCTTTGATCCGCTCAGGCCGCGTTGATTATTCGATCATTCCCAGCAATTTCCTGTTTGCACGGGAAACCGAAGGGTTTTCTTTTACCGAAATTGACTATATTCCGCTTTATATCGGGGTTAGCAAGAAATCGGTGCGCAAAAAACAGATTTTGGCGGAACTTAAGGAGAAGGTGCGCAAACTTCCTGTCCCTGAACCTGGTGCAGCGGTGAAAACGGTGACCTGGTCTGTCACCAGCTTTCCTCCTTTTGTGATGACCCAAGGGACTGATAAAGGGGAAGGGATTGCGGATAAGACGGTTGATTTTTATATCTCCCAAACCCCGGATTATAATCACAAGAAGGTCCCGATGACTATCCAACGGGTTCTGAAAATGATGCGTGATGGTAAGCCTGTTTGTAACGGGGCCTTGTTAAAGAATAAGGAACGTGAGGAATTTATCGATTTTGCTGCCCCTTACATCGCGATCTACCCCAACGGTGTGCTGACAACTAAGGCAGGTTTTGAAAAAATGCGGCCCTATCTGACAGATGATCACACGGTTGATTTTGAACTGATGGTGAAATCCGATCAAATCAGGCTTCGATACGATGCGGAACGATCTTATTCCCCCATCATCGACAAGGTTTTGAGAGATCATATCGGGCGGGTGAAAAAACTGGATAAAAGCACTGGGGAGATTGATCTTCATACGGATTTAAAACACGTTCTTTCGCGCAATATTGATGCCGTATTGGGCCGTGCGGAAGAGGCTTACTATCAGGTAAAGGATAATAAGGGCATAGATGATCTGATTTTTTTGTCCATTGCCTGGGATAAACCCTATCAGTTTGGTCATGTGGGATGCACCAAAGGAGCCTGGAACGACGCGTTGATCGCTGATTTAAACCGAATTTCCAAAACGCACAGAACATCCAAAATGTTTACCTCCTTCTATACACGCTGGCTTCCGCCAACCATGCGTGATCGCTATGATACGCTTTCAAAAGATGTGTTTGGCAAAGAGAGGCAGGGGAAATAGTGCGACAGGTGTGGTCTAAGGCGATGTGATGACGGATCGCATCTTCAATTTCCTGAATGGCCGATTGAATTTTGAAGGCCGTGAGGCTATATCCCTTGATCCCTATTTAGATGAACCAGGATAAAAATGGCTTATAAAAAACGCGTCCCCAAGACAATTTCGCACACCAAATATGTCTGTTCTGACTGCGGCAATCCGGTGGATATGCAATCGACCAAATGCCCGTCCTGTAAAACAGACGTAACGCACGCACCACCTTATCGTTTGGTGTTGAATTTGATTGCCTTGGTTGCTTTTGGGGTCTTTGCTTATTATACGATGAATTAGTTTGCGATCTACCAGGGAATGTCAGTGCCATCATACGAATAGAACTGGCCCGTGTTTTCCATGCTCAACCCGTCAATCACCTTTCGCATGCCTGTGATGCTTTCAGACGGTGTGATGGCAGCATTTGCACCACCCATGTCGGTCTGGACCCAGCCGGGGTGGAGGGCCAGGACAGCGATGTTTTTAAGCATAACGTCAAGGGACAGGCTTTTGATGACACCGTTCAGGCCAGCTTTCGAAGATCGGTAGATATATTCCCCGCCCACTGAATTGTTGCCGACGCTACCCATGATGGAGGAGATAAAGACGATTTTCTTTTGATCGGATTTTTCAATATGGGGCAAAAAGGCGCTGGCGATTTTGGTCGGGGCGAGGATGTTGATGCGCAGGACCTCTTCCCATTCTCCGTAAGAAATTTCGCTGATTGCTTCCCCGCGCGGCCCGAAGGCACCTGCGTTGTTGATCAGCACATCAATAGGCGTGTCAGAAAGGTTCTGTGCCAACTGATCCACCGCGCCAAAATCACACACGTCTAATGCATGGAGGGACACGTTCCCGTCAGTTTCTTTCAAAGACGTGGCGGCATCAGGTTGGCGGCAGCAGGCGAGGACGTTCCAGCCAGCTTCGGCATATTGTTTGACAAATTCCAGGCCCAAGCCCCGGTTTGCCCCGGTAATCAATACTGTTGGCATCTTTTATCCTATCGCCTGAGTTAACAATCCATGGTCCGTCACCGCTTGTTGTGCATAGGTTTCAGCCGTTGCAAGCAGTTCATCACCATGGGTTTTGATCGCATCGACCATCGCTGTTTCAAACAGGGTGGAACGACGATCCCCGCGTGAATGGGCAATGGCAAGGGATTGGGCGCAGGCTTCGGCATATTGCACGAAGGCCTTATCTGGATTGTCCGCTTCCATGATATCTTCCGGGTCCACACCGTAGCGCGCGTGGTGGCGTGATCGCACCAGCCAATGATGCCCATCCCATTCCAGGTCATCCAGGATAAGGTCCGGGCGGCGGTTCATACGGCGCTGGCATTCTACCGTCAGATGCGCTGGCATTAATGTGTTGATGGGGCTCATATCCGGGAAGTGATGGATCATGGCGGCTTCACGTTGTTGTTTTACCTCTACCACATGGGCCAGCGGCAATTCAGCTTCTGTCACCGGGCCTTTTGGGCCGACCAGAAGGTAGAAACGATCCACATTGACGGAACCTGTCCCAGCCCCCAGACGTAAGGCGACATCCAGAATTTCATCATCCATATAGGGGCGCATAGCGGCAATAACAGCAGCGCGGCGGCGCGCATCAATGGGGGCAAGTTTTTCATGTGGAGATTTAAAGCGCACGCCTTTTCCTACGATATGGGCAAGCTTGCCAACGGTGGATTTGGTCATGAACTTTTTGCCAACGGCTGTGCGCTGGTGGGTTTTTGCCATATGAGGATGGAGGAAATGTTTCTTGCCGAACTTTTCAATCTCTTGATCGCGCAAATCAAGATTGACAGCAATCTCTTTGGCTGTGTCTGCCCAGGCCGTCAGAAACTTTGCGCAAGCTTTGTTGATGGCCTTGGCAGAAGGGACGGGTTTGTCTTCTGGGTCTTCGATTTCTTCCGTGCTGTACCGTCCGGCTTTTAGGCCTTCCAGATAATCGCCCAGTAAATGCAGGCTGGTCAGAAAGCGCAGGATATCAAAGACGGCGGGACCTTCACAGGCGTCATCAAAATCATTGGGTGCCCAGATGACCGTATCGCTGTGGCTGCCTTCTTCGGTGAAGAAACCGAAGTTGGAAAAATGGCAATCGCCCATAATCCGGGTGAGCGGGGCATCATAGAAAGCAGAGGGGATCGTGATCAGGTTAGCGGCGATATCCGCATAGAAAAGCTGGGCACTGCCGCGTAAAAACTGAAAAGGCGAGCGCGCCATCTTTTTATGTTTCTCACTCGCCTTGAATTTGGTGGGGGACGTGCCGTCAATGCGCTGCAGTTCTTTTCTTACAAACTGCCAGCGTGCTTCTTCTGATTGATCTGTCATATGCCTACCTCACTGTTTTTATCAGTTATGATAGGCACATGTGTCCTTTGGTGGCAACAGTTTCAAGCTTTATTCTTGGAAGTCCTTCACCAGTTCAATCTGACCGTTATCATGGAAGTATGATACTAACGGTCTCATATGATCAGACACTTTGATGGAACTGATGCGTAGCTGCTGATCGTCACTTGGATAGACATAAGCAACTGTCTTATCGGTAAAGGTTTGCCCCAGACCTTCCAGCACACCGCCTGCCAGACCTTCGTAGTTTTCTTCCAGGAAAATGTCTTTCATGGCATTTGCACCGCTGACAAGTGCCACGTCCTGATTGGTATAACGGTTGAGGAACTGACGCACACGGAAGTAGCGATAAAGTTCAGAAATCAGCACATGATAGCCCGCTTCACACAACTGATTTACACGGGCAAGGAAGGTTTCAACGTCTGTGCCTTCTTTGTTGGCAAGCTGGGCCATGGAAATTTCCGCTAGACTGATGATGCCGCGTGCTTCACCCGGATTGCGTTTTTCAAAGCGTGATTTCGCGTGGGTGAAACGGTCGATGAAGCGTTGTTCCACCGTTTCAAACTTGCCGCGCATGGCAAGGATGCGTTGTTTGTAAAGGGCTTCGGCCGGGATAACGACCTTGCCTTCCGGGCTGAACAGGACCGCGCGCACAAGGCTGGCATGTACCAGTTCAATCGCCATCAGGCGGTTGTCGATTTTATCAAATTTCGGACCGTTAAATTCAATCAGGTCAACCTCGATACGGCCCCATTTGATATTGTCTTTCAGGCTGTTGATCAGTTTAACCGGATCATCGGCATAGTGATATGCGCCATAGATCAGGTTTACACCCAGAATACCGATGGCTTCCTGCTGTTCCAGGTTGGTGTCATCCAGCATACGCACATGCAGGATAATCTCATCTGGTTCAGCCCCCGGTTTTGTTTGCAGTTTGATGCCCAGCCAGCCGTGACATTCTGCACGTTTGTGGAAGCTTTGGGCAGTCACGGTGTTGGCAAAGGCGAAATAGCGGGTGTCTTTATCGCGGTGATCGGCCACGCGTTCAACAGTCAGGTCAAATTCCCGCTGCAGCATGGTTTCCAGACGGGGGCGCGACACATAACGTTTATCCGGGCTTGCGCCATAAATCTGGTCGCTGAAAACCATATCGTAAGCAGACATGGATTTGGCGATCGTCCCGGCGGCTGCACCTGCCTGAAAGAACTGCCTTGCGACTTCCTGACCGGCACCGATTTCAACGATTGTCCCGTAGTGCAATGGGTCCAGGTTAATGGCCAATGCTTTTTCGATGGTGCTCAAGACAGGCTCAGTCATAATTTTCCCCTTAATTTGTCTGCTTTACTGCGCTGCACATACTGCCTTATTCTTGCCTTTGTGACAAACAGGAATAGCGATTTGGCCCGAAAAAATGCATATCAGGGGTTAATTTTATCCATGGTAATACCACTGTAATATACTTTTGGTTTCGTTGAAAATAAATATATCAGCTTTTGGGACAAAGCTTTTGCAGCCCTTGGGTGCGACTCATGACAAAGATACGTAAAATCCTGTAGATGGGCCTTATACATTTGGGTATAGTGCCCCCATGGCAGGAGGGGTTATGTCACAAGATAAGTTTGAAGTGTTTCCGTGGAACGATAATTTTAACACCGGGCATAAAGAAATCGATGAACAACATCGAAAACTGGTGTCACTCTTAAATGAACTGGCGACAACGCTGATCAACAACCAAACCATGGATGTGTCCAAAGCGTTTGATGATCTGGCGAAATATGCCGATTTCCATTTTGCAGCAGAAGAAGAGATTTGGCGAAAGTTTTTTGATGATGATTCCTGGCTGCACTCGCATCAGCTGACGCATTCTTCCTTCCTGCCCAAGGTGCTGGAAATTCAGAAAAATGGCAAAGACAAGCCGCTGCATGATCTGATTGAAGAGATCATCCAGTTCCTGATCCGCTGGTTGATTTTCCATATCATTGACGATGACAAACGTCTCGCCATCGTGGTAGAAAGTATGGAAAAAGGTCATGATCTGATAAAAGCAAAACAAATCGCGGATCGAAAAATGAACGGGTCTGTCCGTGTGTTGATAGATGCGGTCCTGACCATGTACGATGGGTTGTCCAACCGCACGCTCGGCTTGCTGCGTGAACGCAAAGCCAGAATGGAAGCGGAAGAAAAACTGCGCGAAGCCAATGAAAAGCTGGAAAAACTTTCATACATCGACCAACTCACCCAGCTTTATAATCGCCGCCATTTCGACGATATCTTTGCGCGTGAACTGAAACGGGCACGGCGCAAGAAAACCATGCTGACGCTCATGATGCTGGATGTGGATTATTTCAAACGGCTGAACGACAAATATGGTCACCCGGAAGGGGATGTTGCGCTGAAGAAAGTGGCCCAAGAGATCAAACGCTGCTGTAAACGCGCCAGCGACTTTTGCTTCCGCATCGGCGGTGAAGAATTCGCCATCCTGACCAATTCCTCAAACAGCGAAGAACAGGTCCGTCTCGCCGAAACGATCCGCCAGAATATCGAAAACCTGCAAATCCCCAATGAAGACAGCGATGTCAGCGATTTTGCGACCGTGACCATTGGTTTGGTCTCCGTTATCCCCGATCAGGATACGACTGAAGACGGGATGATGAAGATTGCCGATGGGCGGCTGTATGCGGCTAAGAGGAATAAGCGCAATACGGTGTTGGCTGAGGGGGAGCGGGGAATTTAATTAGGGCTGTCCAGAGGTTATGAAATGATTTGAGTGACAATTGGTACCTGTTACTGCTTCATAATATTATAAACGTGTGTCGTTTGCCGTATCAGTGATATTCAGAGATTGCTTTCTCAACACCTTCTCAATAAAGTTCAAATAACTATTCTTCTGAAGCAAAATAAGTTTGAGCGATATAAATGGCACATAAAACTGGAGGAGGAGCAGCCACTGCGGCAGGAATTGGATACCAAGACCGAGTGGCTGGGTATTTTATCGCACATGTCTTGTTAGATCACACTTCTGACAAGACATTTCATGAAAAATTATCTGAGATAAACTTCGAAGTATCTTTAGATGTAGATGACCTCAACCTAGTTATGGTGAGTGGCCGTCATCTTAATATTCAAATTAAACGAGCTTTGTCTTTCTCATTAACAGAAGAAAGCGATTTAACAAAAACACTTACACAATTTGTAAAACAATTTAGCAGGAACAAAACTGCGAACGCAGAATTTGCACTAATTGCTTCCACAGATTCATCTAGAAAAATATCTCAAGACATGAGAATCGCTCTTGAAGCCATTAGATCTGGATCAGAAGAAAACTTTCGACGCGATCAAAGCAGTTCTTTGATCCAGGTTTTGGATAGCCTAATTGAAAAGATAAATGACATTTCTGAGGCAAATTCTTTAGGGCTGTCCCACGAAGATATAATCAATTTACTTCGTAAAACATACGTCATGCCTTTAAACATCATTGAAGGTGGTGATTTAGAACAAGCTATTATCCTGCTTCTGAAGAATGCTAATTTCTCTAGCCCTCCACTATTATGGGGAAAAATTCTCTCAGATTGCACAGATTACAGCTCCAAAAGGCGTTCACTCACATCTGAATATATCAGAGAAAAATATTCGTGCTTTAAAAACGAAACAACTGAACAAGAAGACACTATTGATAACTCCGAGTTCTTTGATGTCGTGCTTCCCGAATATAATTTCTCAGTAGGGCGAGAAGTCGTCCTTTGTGAGCCTCACGATGATTGGCTGGATGAAGGATATACAAAGGAGAATACTGTTTTCCTAATTGAATTTTACCGATTTGATGAAGAGTGCAATGAAAGGATACAATTCTTTGATGGAAAATGTCGTTTAGGGGATGGCTCAGAAGCTAATGTAATCAGTCGCCAAGCTACTTACGCAGGAATGGAACGCTTTATCGAAAATAATAGAGACCTTATTGGAGATAAAGAGCTCAGGATAATCCCTAATAATTCTGAAGAAGACTTTGATGCAAATGAATGTGCTAAAAAATATAAAGCCAGGATTAAAAACGCGTTAGACAAAAACGCGCATCCTTCAAAATGCATTCACTGCGGTGAAGGTATAGATTCAAATGATTGCCTAATTGCCGAAAGACATTTCGACGGTGAACTGGAAGTAGGGCTTTTACACCCTTATTGTCTAAAACCTGACGACCGAATTATGGGTACTATTCAGTCTGAGCTTTTTGAACAATACGCATCATTAAAGGGCTTTGACGCAGGAAAATGGTTTGAAAACATCGAAAGAGGACAAGGGGCATTTATTAACGAAAAGATATTTCGAGAACAATCGATGATGCTTTGGGCAGGTCCCGAAGATCAAGGACCACACCAAACATATACTGCTGAATTTTTGCTTGATGATGGAACAAGTGAGTTCGCTTTCAAACGTGGGAAGTTACAACTCATTACCAGAGCAAAAGGCGAGGTAATAACTACTACTTTTAATGAAAAGATAAAAAAGCAGTTGGATCTAGGCGATCCTCTATGTATGTCCGATCAATCCATTGCGTTCGGACCATATAATATGCTTACTCAACAAATCGGTGCATCAGAAAATTTAAGAGAGATTACTGAAGTTCGCTTGAAAAAAGTAACTCCAGACATTAGCAAACATCACGACGAATGGAAAAACTGGTACGCACCTCTAATGTATTTTTGGCTTCCCGGTGTTGACGAGCTTTTATCAATATCAGGCCATGTTATTTTACTAACTCAACCTCTCAAACTAGATCGTTTTCTAAAAAATTGGGAAAAAATTGGTCTCGAACTACCAGAATATGAACTTAAAATAATTTCAGATGATAAAGAATTTGATCACTTTGCTGAAGCGGTTTTCCGCCTTACAGACATCCTATTGATTGATCCGCTGTTTAAAGCTGGGGATGAACCCGAACTTCTCAGCGGAATAGTCATGAGAGATCAAAGAGAGGTGGAAATGGAACATCAAAACAACCAATCTTCTTGATATTACTAGAAATCTGTGACAGGTACCGATTAAAAGGGACCTATTAAAACTTTCATCATAAATAAAGTGAAATGGCGACCCCGAGAGGATTCGAACCTCCGACCTACGGATTAGGAATCCGTTGCTCTATCCTGCTGAGCTACGGGGCCGCATGGGCCCCAACGTAGCAAGCTTCTTTGAAAATGCAAGGCCCTAGTGGCGGGCAAAGGCGCCCATGCCTTCTTTACCGAAAATGACGGTGGTGTACTTGTCTTTGTGATCACCTTGTTCCATGCCGGGCGAACCAATGGGCATGCCGGGTACTGACAAGCCTTTGGCATTGGGGCGTTCTTTGAGTAAGCGTTTGATATCATCGGCTGGGACGTGGCCTTCGATCACATAGCCATCGACCACAGCGGTGTGGCAGGATTCAAGTTGGGCAGGGACGCCGAGCTTCATTTTAACGTCTGTCATGTCCTCGCGCTTGATCTCGGTGACATCAAAGTCATTGTCGCGCAGGTGCTGGCTCCAGGCTGTACAGCAGCCGCAATATGGGGATTTATAGACGGTGACCTTGGGGCTATCAGCCATGGCGATCTGGCTGAACAAAAGGCTGGCGAGCAGGGCGATGACGAATTTCATGGCTGTGTCCTCAATTTACGTAACTTCTGTCTTTTTACGCCTGAAATAAGACGGGATTGTGTCTTTCCTGTTGGTGGAAAGTTCAAAAAATCCTATAAACATGCCCATGATTTGTATTCGTCCGGTTCTTTGGGCGGGAAGTGAAGGATCGCGTCCGCATCCACTTTCCACATCCGAAAGTCCTTTGCAATTTACCTCCATCCTTGAAGGCGACAGTCCGTTTCAGGATACGCTGGAACGGGTTAGTGATCCTGAATTCTTGCCGCCCCTGATCATCACCACGCCATCGTTGAAAAAGATTGTGGAAGATCAGTGTCATGAGATTGCCTATGACTATGAAGACCTGATCCTTTTGGAGGAAGACGCGCAGTCCGCTGCCGCACTCAAAGCAGCAGCGGTTTGGTCGAAAGAACATGGCGAAGACTTCCCGATCTTCTTTACGCCCTGTGATCATTTTATTGCAGATCAAGGTGCTTTCATGCGCGCAGTAACCGAAGCGGCCTATACAGCGCAGCAAGGTTATCTCGTCAGCTTCGGTGTGGTCGCAGAAGGTGTGCAGACGGCGTACAGTTATATTGAGGTTGGGGATCGGCTGGATACGGGCTATGCCGGGCACAGTGTTCGTCAGTTTGTTGAAACGCCGGATGTTGAGGCTGTGCAGGCATTGTTGGAAAAGGGACGTACCGTCTGGCATGCCGGTTTGGTCTGTGCCACACCGGATATGGTGAACGCGCATCTTAAATCAGAACAGACCGTGGAAGCTGCTTTGCTGGCGGAGAATGACAAACTTTGTGTCGTTTCTCTGTTGACCGCCTGGGCAGACCTGAAGACCTGGCCCGGTATCTGGAAGACGCTTAGCTTGGCAGCGCTTTAAAGGCCTGCGTTGAATTTACCAGGGCTGCACGAATACCGGGTTCAAGTGCGGAATGTCCCGCATCCGGTACCACGATAAACTGCGCCTTTGCCCATTTGCGCGCCAGCTTTTCAGCCGTCACGGGTGGGCAGACCACATCATAGCGCCCCTGCACAATAATACAGGGCAGATGAATGATGCGGTTGAGCTTTTTCAGGATATGTCCTTCATCCATAAAGAATTTATGTTTGAAGTAATGGGCTTCCAGCCGCGCGAGGCACAAGGTGTTATGCGGGTCTGGATTGTAAGACCCATGATGGGGCAGAAGCGTCGCGCAGGCTTCTTCATAGGATGACCAGGCAACGGCCGCCGGATGATGCACCTGCGGGTCCGGATCGTTTAGCCGCTTGATGTAATTATTCAGCAGATCATCACGTTCAGATTCAGGCAGGAAGTTTTTGAATTCACGGGCGGCTTCGGGGTGGAAAGTGCCCATTCTGTTGATAAACCATTCCCCTTCGTATTCCTGCCCCATAAAGATGCCACGCAGGATAAAACCCAGGCAGCGATCAGGATGCGCAATGCCGTAGGCCAGCGCAAGCGTGCTACCCCATGACCCGCCAAAGACAAACCAGCGGTTAATGTCGCGCATCTTTCTGATCTTTTCCAGATCTTTGATCAGGTCTGCAGTCGTGTTGTTTTCAATGCTGGCAGCAGGTGTGGAGCGACCACAGCCGCGTTGATCCAGCAAGACAATCCGGTAATGCTGCGGGTCAAAGAAACGACGATGAATACTGGATGCGCCAGCCCCCGGGCCGCCATGTAAAAACACGATGGGCACACCGTTTGGATTGCCGCATTCTTCCCAATAGATATTGTGGCCGTCCCCCACATCCAGCATGCCGGAGTCATAAGGGGTGAGAGCAGGGAACAAATCGGTACCGCGGGTGTAAGGCATTTATTTAATCAATCACTTCAATCTGGCTTGGGTGGTTTGCTTCTATCATAGGACCATTTTGCTTGGAAACCCAACCCCTTATTCTGATCTCTGTTCCTTTTAAGGTGGGCAGGTCAAATCCATAGCTTTTAAAGATATGGTGATCGCGTTTGCTGATTTTAACCGTAAAATCTGTGCGCCAGTTCTGCCCGAAGTTCAGATAGGTGGTGCCTTTGATATGGGCAACGTCGATGACGAGGCCCTGGACAATACCAAATGTTTCTGTCTCAATCGTTTCATCAAGGGCCGATTGCACATAGGGGCTTTCCAGCAGGTAGAGATCACGGATGAAAGCTTCCTCTCCGTCATAAGGATAGGGGATGGCTTTGTTCTGGCGGACCAGTTCCCCCTGCAGCCAACGTTTGTCCAAAAGGTAAACATGGGCAGGCTTGCGGCCATAGCGATCAGGCTTATCTGAAAGTAGGCGAACCTTGACTTTATCGCCCTTGCTGACGAAATCGAGGAGGGCGGTAGCGTCTTTGTCATATAACAGTCCGGCAAGGCGTACTGGGCCTGTTTTTTTTAGTCGCAGCTCAAAGGGCAGGGTGAGGGAGACCACTTCATCGCGAAAGGTTTGTGCAAAGACGGTCTTGACCTGAACAAGTATAAGCCCCACAAACAGACAGAATACGAATTTTGTTTTGTGGTGGTCCATGAACCGTTTCACGCTGCTTGCCATTATGATCACGTTGGGTCTTCTTCTTGTTCTGGGACAGATGGGCCGGATGGGGTTGTTGAATTAACGAATGAAAGAAAATGACATGAGCACGTCTTACACACAATTGGAAAAACGTTTTAAACGTCTGGATGTTTTGGGCGAGGCCGCTTCGGTCCTTCATTGGGATATGGCCGCCATGATGCCGCGTGGTGGGGCAGAAGCGCGTGCAGAACAAATGGCCTTGCTGGCCACCATGCGCCATTCCATGATGTGCGAAGATGAAATGGCTGATTTGCTGGCTGCTGCTGAAAGTGAAGGCGGACTTGATGACTGGCAGGCGGCGAACTTGCGTGAAATGCGCCGCAATCATACGCACGCAACAGCGCTGGATGAAGATTTGGTGGAAGCCATCAGCCGTACGACTTCATCTTGTGAACAGCTCTGGCGTGAAGCCCGCCCTGAAGGTGATTTCAAGAAGATCGCACCCTTGTTGAAGGAAGTGTTGAATCTATCTCGACAAGCAGCGACTGCGAAATCGGAAAAGCTGGGATGTTCGCTCTATGATGCATTGCTGGATCAGTATGAACCGGGCGGGAAGTCCGCCAACATTGATCCGATCTTTGATCGTCTGGAAGAATTCTTGCCGGACTTCCTGCAAACCGTTCTGGATCAACAGAAATCAAAAGCTTTTAATCTGCCCCAAGGCCCATTTGAGATTGAGAAACAAAAGAAGCTTGGTCAGCATTTTATGGAGACCCTGGGCTTTGATTTTGAGCATGGGCGGCTGGATGTCAGTCTGCATCCGTTCTGTGGCGGCACACCCGATGATGTGCGTCTGACCACGCGCTACGATGAAGATGATTTTACTTCTGCTTTAATGGGTGTGATGCATGAAACGGGCCACGCCCTTTATGAACGTGGTCTGCCCAAAGAATGGCGTCATCAACCTGTTGGCGGCGCGCTTGGCATGAGTGTGCATGAAAGCCAGTCTCTGCTTGTGGAAATGCAGGTTTGCCGATCCGATGCGTTTTTGAAATATGCTGTGCCACATATGGTGAAGGCCTTTGACGGAAGAGGCGCGGATTGGAGCCTTGAAAATATCACCAACCTTTATCGTCAGGTGAAACCGGGCTTTATCCGTGTGGATGCCGATGAAGTGACTTATCCCGCCCATGTGATCCTGCGTTACAAGCTGGAACGTGCCTTAATCGAAGGCGATATGGAAATCGAAGATATCCCGGCAAGCTGGAATGAATTGATGCAGAAAATGCTGGGCATCACGCCGGAAAGTGACCGTGAAGGCTGCTTGCAGGATATCCACTGGTACGATGGGGCCTGGGGGTATTTCCCGACCTATACGCTTGGGGCCATGACGGCGGCGCAAATTTATGCTGCTGTGAAAGAGGCGGTGCCAGGACTGGAAGAAAATATCGCAAATGGGGACTTTTCCACCCTAATGGGATGGCTGCGTGAAAATATCCACGGGATGGGATCAAAATTGTCATCAAATGATCTTTTGACACAGGCGACCGGAAAGATGCTTGATCCAGAAGTGTTTATTGCCCATCTTAAAAGCAGATATTCAACTTAAGGAACAGCCTATGCATAAAAGAATCGTTGAAAAAGCCCTGAAATCACTGGATGCAGAACGGGCAAATTATTTCAATGATGTTGTGGGCTATCTGGAAGACCTGCCCCAGACAGCGGATTTTCCAAATCTGGTCTATCTGTCCTTAAAGGATATTCTGGATATCGCTCCGATTTATATCGAGAAAAAAGCCTTTGCATTGCTGTTGCTGAAGTTCGTGAACCATCACCGCGGGCAGCTGCAGAAGATCATTTATGATAAGGAATATCTCTATGATCCCAACTGCCTGCGCAAAGTCACCAATCTGCTGATTGATGCGATTGTGGATCAAACCATTCAGGGTTATGAAGAAGGTCATATCGATACGGGCGAAGCGGTTGTGCAGAAATACACGTATCCGTATCGCGCGCTGGACCTTGTGGACCCGGATGATGATGAAAGTATAGAAGCTGCCCAAGAAGAAGATCGCAGGCGTCAGGCGGCCTACACGGGTCCGGAACGTCGCAAACGCTGATAAATTTCCAGTTTTTTCTAAACCGTGCTTTACCTGCCCAATGGAAGAGTTCTATAGTGGGGCAGTTGTTGCATTTCCTTTTTGGTGAAGGCCTTTATGGATAATATGGATACCCTACGTTATGACCGCTGGATTGAAGACGCGCTGAAAAGTGTCGTCCGCAAAGCCCTGAAACATTGTCAGGAACATGGCTTGCCCGGTGAGCATCATTTTTACATCACGTTTGCAACGGATCATCCTTTGGTGATTATCCCGGACAGTTTGCGTGATCAATATCCCGAAGAAATCACCATTGTGATTGAACATGAATATTGGGACCTTGTTGTGGCCGAGGACTGTTTTGACGTGGTTCTGAGCTTCAATGACGTGAAAACACCTATTCATGTTCCGTTTGAGGCAATCACAGGCTTTGCGGACCCGAGTGTCAAGTTCGGTCTGCAATTCAAGATGGAAATGCTGGATGATGAAGACCTTGCCGACGTATCGGAGGAGGAGGAGCCAGTTGTCGCGGCCGAGTCTGAAAAAGACGAGGATGAAAACAAAGACAACGTTGTGGCCCTTGATGCGTTCCGCAAGAAAAAATAAACCGATTACCAAAGGGCCGTCAGGCCCTTTTTTTTGTTTCACAGACCAATAAAAAGAGACCTTGAGATGAGCGACACCGTTTATCATGACATGTTCCCCATTGGGGAAGATACCACCGAATATCGCAAACTGACTTCTGACTATGTTTCCACTGTGGACGTAGACGGCAAGGAAGTGCTGAAAGTTGACCCGGAAGCAATCCGCGTTCTGACCAAAGAAGCGTTTAAAGAAATTTCGCACAAACTGCGCCCGGCCCACATGAAACAGGTTGCCAGCATTCTGGAAGATCCGGAAGCATCTGATAACGACCGTTTCGTTGCGCTGGAAATGATCAAAAACGCGACAACAGCAGCTGATGGTATTTTGCCCCTTTGTCAGGATACAGGGACCGCGATCGTTATGGGGAAACGCGGTAAATACTGCTGGGTTGATGGCCAGGATGAAGAAGCGATTTCAAAAGGTGTTTCTGAAGCTTATTCCGAATTGAACCTGCGTTATTCGCAAGTTTCCCCGGTTGACATGTATGAAGAAGTCAACACAGGCAACAACCTACCAGCACAGATTGATTTGTACGCGACTGAAGGCAACGCCTATAAGTTCATGTTCATGGCGAAAGGCGGCGGGTCTGCAAACAAGACGTTCCTTTATCAGCAAACAAAAGCTTTGCTGAACCCAAAATCGCTGATGAAATTCCTGGATGAGAAAATCCGCACGCTCGGGACAGCGGCTTGTCCACCATACCACCTGGCGATCACCATCGGCGGGACGTCTGCGGAAACAAACCTGAAGACAACCAAGCTGGCGTCTGCCAAATATCTGGATAACCTGCCGACAAAAGGTGGTGACAAAGGCCAGGCTTTCCGTGATGTGGAATTTGAACAGGACGTTCTGAAAATGACGCAGGAACTGGGCATGGGGGCACAGTTTGGTGGTAAATACTTCTGTCATGATATCCGTGTGATCCGCCTGCCGCGCCACGGTGCGTCTTGTCCGGTATCCATTGGTGTGTCCTGTTCTGCGGACCGTCAGTTGTTCGCGAAAATCACCAAAGACGGTGTGTTCATTGAACAGCTGTGTGACAACCCGGCTGACTTGCTGCCAACTGCCGAAGCAGAAGGTGTGGAAGAGGTCGCGATTGATCTGAACCAGCCGATGGATGAAATCCGCAAGACCCTGTCCGGCTATCCGGTGAAAACACGTGTGAAAATGACCGGGACCATGATCGTTGCGCGCGATATCGCACACGCCAAACTGAAAGAATTGTTGGATTCAGGTAAAGAACTGCCACAATACTTCAAAGACCACCCGGTTTATTATGCAGGTCCGGCGAAAACACCTGAAGGCTATGCGTCTGGTTCTTTCGGTCCGACAACAGCAGGTCGTATGGATGCCTATGTTGATTTGTTCCAGGAAAATGGCGGCTCCATGATCATGGTTGCCAAAGGGAACCGTTCACAAGCGGTGACAGATGCCTGTAACAAGCATGGCGGTTTCTATCTGGGCTCCATCGGTGGTGTTGCAGCGGAATTGACCAAACAATCTATCAAATCCATGGAATGTATCGAATATCCAGAACTGGGCATGGAAGCTATCTGGAAAATCGAAGTCGAAGACTTCCCAGCATTCATCATTGTGGATGACAAAGGTAACGACTTCTTCAAAGAATTCGTCTGAGTTTGACGTCTTTTATAAAAGCCCCGTATCTGAAAAAGGTGCGGGGTTTTTTGTTGCATTGTTGTATCTTCCTCAAATGCCCATATACTGTAAGAAGTTGAAATGGCTTGTAAATGAAGATGAAGAAAATAAACATCGCATCTGTAATTGCAATTTTATCGCTGTTGGCAGTCTTAAGTCCTGCACGGGCGGATATGCAGATCAATGGGTATTTTCATAAAAATGCGGATCAGAAAGCCGGACTTGCCGGGCGGTTGGATTTGGCTGGTCCGCAGAAGATGTTGCTTCAATTCCCGCAAAAAACGGATAAGCAATATCGCATTGCCTTGGTGGTGCCACAACTGGATGACACTTGGCAGACATTTGCCTATGCGGTCCATAAGGCATCAGAAGATTTTAAGCTGAAGTTGCAGGTTTATTCCGCCCAAAGTTATCTGAATATTGGTCAGCAGATTAAGCTCCTAACGCGGGACGCTATTAACCATGACGGTGTATTGCTGGCAGCCAATGACAGTTACAAACTGGCGCGTGCCATTAATGAGGCGGCTAAAAAAGTTCCGGTTGTTGGTTATGCCAATGAAGTTTATGCCGAAGGGATCAGTGCCAAGGCCATGGTTTATTATCATGATGCAAGCTTTGGGCTGGGAAAATGGGTGATTGATCATATTCAACAGACAAAACCGACAGGCAAGGTGCGCATTGCTATTGTGATGGGGCCGGAAGGGGCTGCCTGGTCCAACGATATGATTTCCGGTTTCCGCGATGCCATTGAAAATGACGACAGAATAAAGGATCGCGTGGAAATTGTCACTCAACTGCATGGTCATACAAAGCCTAAGATGCAGGAACGCCTGGTGCGTGTCGCTTTAAAACATAATGACAATATAGATTATATGCTGGGCACGGCACCGGCGGTTGAACGCGCAGTTTTTATCAAAGATGAGTATAAAGACAAACACCCGAACTTGAAACTAATCGCACCTTACATCAATGGCGATCTTTATAAAGGATTGAAGCGCGGTGACATTCTGGTCGCGGTGAATGATCAGATGATTGATATGGGGAAAATTGCGGTTGTTAATCTGTTGCGTCTCATGCACGGTGAAACACCGGATGTTGAAAAAGGTGATTTCGCTTTCGTCAGCGGCCCGCAAACCAATCTGCTTACCCAAGAAAATATCCTGAAGTTCAGCTATGAAAGTTTGTTCGGACCTAAAGATTTTAAAGCTTTGGCGATTGTACGTTAATCCCCGTGAAACAGGTGTTCCCGCTTCTTGAGTTCGTCTGCCGCAAAGCGCATGAAGGTTTTGATGCGTGGGACATCTTTTAAATCAGGATGAGTTAAAATCCATATGTCGAAATAGGGGGCAGCGGGAATATTCGGCACGCGGGCTAAACCGGGCTGGCTGTCCCCGATAAAACAGGGCATGCGCGCAATGCCCATGCCTGCGGTCACAGCCCCCAGCACAGCGACCATATCGTCGAATTTCGCGATCACTTTGGATTGCGGGTAGGGTTTGATGACTTCTTCAGCCGGTTCATCCCCGCGCCATATGAAATTGATGCAATCCAGCCCCATTGATCCTTGCATCCTATTCAGATAGGTTTCAGCCCCGTAATACATGCAGTTTTGGGAAAAAGCTTTTCGACCCCACAAGCTGTTGTCTGGTTCATTGATTGCACGGATGGAGACATCAGCTTCGCGACGATGCAAATTAACCGTATCTGTCGTGGCCATCAGGGTCAGGTCAATCTGTGGGTAGACTTCCTTGAACTTGGTTGCGATATCAGCCAGATGGATTTGCACGATCAGTTGCGGGGCGGAGATGGTGAGCGGACCAGCCAACTGAATATCCTTGGCGGCAATGGAAACATCCAGTTCCAGAACATGTCGTTCAATTTCTTTTGCGCTTTCCACACAACGTTCCCCATGACTGGTAACTTTCAATCCAGTAGGCAGGCGGTCAAACAGCCGCACACCCATCTGTTTTTCAAGCGAAGAAATCCGCCGGGAAACCGTGGTGTGGTTGACCCCAAGCGACCGTGCTGCCGCGCTTAATCCGCCATGGCGTTGCACATATAAAACATATTTTAAATCATCCCAGCTTTGCATACGTGCATTATTGCACAGGCTGGTTGAATATTTATAGGATTTTCGCACATGTATTTTGGCGATATGTTCCTTGCATCATACAACGTCATTTAAACAGGAGAATATCATGACGGTTTATGTTGTTGCCCAAGCCCGTGGTGTTGATAAAGACGCGTTGACGCAATATCGCGAACATGCCCCTGGTGCTCTAAAAAAACATGGTGGGGCTTTGGTGAAATCAAGTGCGAATTTAATCACGCTTGAAGGCGCAGAAAATGAAACAGATATGCTTGTTCTGCTATCATTTCCTTCAGAAGAGGCTGCACAGAACTGGCGCTATGATGAAGAACTTTCCCATGTCCATGACCTGCGCATGAAAGCGGCAAACTGGAGTATTCAGTTGTTAGGCGCTTAAAAGCTTCAGCTATTTGCGCGCAACACAGCGGGTGACATAGCCCAAACCACCATTGTGGAAGCTGGATTGTTTGACCTCGCGTTCTGTTTCTTCCAGAAGCAGGATGTCGTAGGGGGAAAAATCAATTTTCAGGTCGTCCGCTGTGTAGCAAAGCTCTTTGATCTTCGGCCCACCGCAATCGCGCCCCACGTTATTGGGGTGAAAGACTTCTAAAATCAGATGACCGCCTTTTTTAAGACTGCGCATCATCTGATTATGCATATGTCTTCGTTCCTGTGGCGGGAAATATAGATGAAGGCAGGCCACGCCATCAAAGGCAGTTTCCGGCCAATCCCATTCCAGCAAATCTGCGCAGACACCCTGAAAAATAGGGCTGATATTTTTGAGTTTTGCCTGTTCCGTAGCTTTTCGAACACCGTTTTGGGCACCATCAACGGATAGAACCTCAAACCCTTGTTCGGCAAGCCAGATCCCGTTGCGCCCTTCGCCGTCACCCACGGCCAGAATACGACCGCCATTTGCAAGGTGATGGGTTTGTGTGGTTAAAAACTCATTTGGGGTGCTGCCAAATACAAGGTCATTTCCTTCATATTTCTTATTCCAATGTTCAATCACTCTATTCATCGGGATCTAGCGGTCCATTTTGTTTAACCAATAGTCTAAAGGCTTCAATCGGCACGGGCGGGCTGTAGAAATAGCCCTGAATATACCCGCAGCCATCGGCTCTTAATTTTGCCAGTTGTTCTTCGGTTTCAACCCCCTCGGCGACGACATCCAGTTTTAAACTTTCCGCCAGCGATAAAATTGCAGAAACCAGGGCAACGGCCTCAGCATCATTAGGCAAATCCAGAATAAATGCACGATCTATTTTCAATGTTGTGATCGGAAAACGCCTTAAATAACTAAGGGATGAATAACCTGTGCCAAAATCATCGATGGATAATCCAACCCCTAAGTCACGCAATCCATAAAGCTGCTCAATGATCAGATCATCGTCAGCAATCAACAGACTTTCAGTGATTTCAAGGTTCAGGCGATGGGGGCTTAAGTCGGTTTCTGCCAGAATCGTTTTGACCAATGCAGCAACGTTGGTGCGTTGAAACTGTTTGGACGACATGTTGATGGAGACTTTGGGCGGCACCTGGCAATAGCTTTCCCAGATTTTTGCCTCATAGCAGGCTTTGCGCAGCACCCATTCCCCAATTGGCAGGATCAGTCCGGTATCTTCGGCCAGGGGAATAAAGGTATCGGGAAAAATATTGCCATGTTCCGGCTGATGCCAGCGAAGCAGGACTTCACAGCTTGCCAATTGTCCGGTTTCTGCATGAATGATCGGCTGGTAATGAAGGACGAATTCTTCACGCTCCAGTGCCTGATGAAGCGCTGTTTCCAGATCGCGGCGTTCCCGGGCCTGTTCGTTCATTTTCTTGGTGAAGAATTGGGAAAGATTGCGGCCATTTTCCTTAGCCTGATACATGGCCGTATCGGCATTTTTAAGCAAATCTTCAATGGATCTGGCATCATTTGGGAAAATAGTAATCCCGATGCTGGCTGAAACAAAGGCGATATTGCCGTTCAGATCAAAAGGTTCGGCCAGACTGTGCAGCATTTTATCGACAATACTCTCAATCTGGGTGAAATCGCTCAAGTCCTGCAGGATCACGGTAAATTCATCCCCGCCAAGCCGTGCAACCGTATCTGATTTCCGCACCAGATCAGTCAGGCGGCTTGAGGCTTCTTTTAATAGCATATCCCCGCAGGCATGACCCAAGGAATCATTTACATTTTTAAAACGATCCAGGTCGATAAATAAAAGTGCGATTTGAGTGTTTGAGCGTTCGGCACTGATGACGGCCTGTTTCAGGCGGTCCATAAACAGGCTGCGATTGGGCAGGTTGGTTAAGGCATCATAGTTGGCTTGAAACAGGATGCGCTCTTCATTGCTTTTTCTAAGGGTAATATCTGTGAACAGGCTGATATAGCGAATAGGCGTACCATTATCCCCAAAGATGGCCTTGATGGAGAGCCATTGCGGATAGATGTCGCCGTTTTTTCTGCGATTCCAAATCTCGCCTTCCCATTGCCCCTGCATTTCCAGCTTTGACAGCATATTTTGATAAAATTCGTCATTATGGTGCCCCGATTTCAGCAAGGCTGGCGTTTTCCCGATGACTTCTTCCATCTGATAGCCGGTGATTTCAGTGAAGGAACTGTTCACTGTTTCAATTTCTTTCTTTCCATTGCAGACCATGATGGCCTCTGCCGCAGTTTCAAAGACGGTGGCGGCCATTTGCAGTTGGTCTTCGATTTCTTTTTTGTCAGTAATGTCTTCTTTTACACCCAGGAAATGAGTGATGCTGCCATTTTCATCCTTGATGGGGCTCAGCGTCGCACGTTCCCAAAACGTCGTATCGTCTTTACGTTTGTTATGGAATTCACCGCGCCATTCGTGCCCTGCTAAAAGAGTGGCCCACAGACTTTCGTAATCAGTTACATCTTCTTCATTGGCGTGCAGGATGCGTGGGTTCTGTCCGATGACTTCATCTGGTTCGTAGCCTGTGATCTTGGTAAAGGTGTGATTTACATATTCGATATTTGCGTCCTTATCTGTAATCACTACACTGACCGGGCTTTGTTCCACCGCTTGTGACAGTTTGATCAGGTCACGCTCTGTTTCCCTGCGAATCATATTTTCATGGCGGGCACGGGCAAGTGTGCGTAGGATTTTAAAGGAATAGGTCAGAATGAAAATCGTAAAGATGACGCCGATAACACCATAGGCCACGGTATGACGCTTCCAGTTTGCATAGACAACACTTTTGACACTGCGGGTGAGAATCACAAGGTCGTAGCCTGGAACTTTGGTCAAAACGCATAGGCAATGCGGCAAGGCATATTGACGTTCGGACCCGGTTTTAAAGCTCTCAATGATGTCCGGAATTTTCATCCCCTCATGGCTGGAGAGAAGAAAACCGTTCTGATCCAGTATTGCGAACTGATGTCTACTGTCCGGATGGGTACTTGAATACATATCTTCAAGAACACCCGTGTTGATGCGCGCCAGAAGATACGCGCGCAGGCTGCCAGATTTGTCATAAACCGGGTGGCTCAGGGCAATGGCTCCTTTATAGGGCAGGGGGCTGATGTTCATTTGCTTCTGATCACTGATGAGTTCACGCAAGACCAGCGGATGCAGATAGCCCGGGATTTTCGATCCTGCTTTTTCAAAACGGTGTTTGTAGGTAACAATATGTTGGCCATTGGGCGTGATGAGACGTACGTCTTCCAAGTCATAAATCCCGGCAAAGGTGCTGGACAGTAGATCATGGGCTGCGATTCTGTTTTGGGTTAGCTCGTCCCAGTTATTTGAAAAACGTTTGACTGACTGATCAATGGCATTATTGGCATTTTTAAAAATGATCAGGCTGTGATGAGAAATCTGATTGCCAAGGTCAATGATCTCATGCTGGCTTTTCTGCCGTTCATTGACATAGTTTTCCCAGGCAATTCCGGCTCCGATTGCCCACAGCACCACACATAACAAGGTTCCACCCAGAAAGATGTTGCTGTGTATTCCGGTTTTCTTATCCGCCGTGCTCTGGGGTGAGGTTTGTGTGCCCATAACGCGCCATCCCCTTTTTTATACCCTGTTTGGATATTATAGCATTAGTTCAACCGTTGATCCTGACTAATGTCAAAAGAGTTTCTTTTTGCAGTTGCGAAAAGATGCTTTATGTTGTTCAAATGTTTTGAATAACGCGGAAATAGAAAAGGGGGAATTCCCGTGTCACTTTATAACGACTTATATGAATCCAAAAAAACAACCGCGCATGATGCGGTTGCCAGTATCGCGGACCGTTCCAACCTGATTTTGGGCATGAGCGTTGCCATGCCACCGGCTTTGATGGAAGCTGTCGCCAGCCGGGCCAAGCAAGGCTGGTTCACCAAACTGAATGTTTATTACATGCATGCCAGCGAAGCTGCGACAGAATCGCTTTTTGTGCCGGAACTGATGGGGGTGATTAAACCTCATCCTTTATTCATGAGCGGCCATGACCGACAGTTGGCGAAACAAGGCTATGAACAAGGCGAAGAATGGGTCAATTTTGTTCCTTGTCTTTTCCACCAGGCTGGACGCTTGCTGACAGAATCCATCTCACCGGATTGTTTCGTGGTGACCGTGTCTAAAATGGATAAGGCGGGTTACTTCTCTTTGGGAACGAACCCGGATTACGGTGCCACTGTTGTGCGCAAAGCCAAAAAGATTATCGTTGAAGTAAATGAAAATATGCCACGCACTTTCGGGGAATGTCTGCTGCATATCTCTGATGTGGACATGATCGTTGAAAATAGCCCGCCTTTGATGGAAATTCCACGCGGTGGCCCAGGCGGTATTGAAGACGAAAAAATCGGTCACTTCATTGCAGAACGTATTCCTGATGGGGCGACGCTGCAGATGGGGGTTGGGGCTGTGCCTAACTCCGTGATGTCACAGCTGCAAAGCCACAAAGACCTGGGACTTCATTCAGAACTTTTCTCTCCGCCCATGGTCGATCTGATCAAAAAGGGCGTGTTGAATGGTCGCCGCAAGACTCTGATGCCGCACAAACATGTCTTTACTCTCGCTTTGGGGGATCGGGAAATGTTTGATTTCATGGATGATAACCCCTCCATCGTTGGCTATCCGGTTGCCTGGGTGAATAATCCTTCTGTGATTCGCAAGAACGAAAATATGATTTCTGTAAATGCGGCGATCGAGGTTGATTTCACCGGGCAGGTAAATTCTGAAAGTATCGGTGGGCATCAATTCTCCGGTACCGGCGGCCAGTTGGACTTTGTGCGCGGCGCTTATGCGGCTCCGGGCGGCAAATCCTTTATCGCTCTTCATTCGACGGCTAAGAAAGGCACGGTTTCGCGCATTACGCCAAACATTATGGGCGGGGCCATTACTGACCCGCGTATGGATGTGCAGTATATCGTCACAGAATATGGGGTGGCTGATATGAAAGGCCGCTCGCTCCAGGAACGTGCCAAGGCATTGATTGATATCGCGCATCCGGATTTCCGCGAGGAACTGTCAAAAGAAGCCCGTGATAAAGGGATGATGTAATCCTTTTACATATCCAAGAAAAAAGCCTTTCCACTGAATTCAGGGGAAAGGCTTTTTTTATTTCTTCAGGCGCAGGTGAACCCGGCCTTTAAAGTTATCCGGATCAACCACTTCGCCCTTATGGACGATTTCGATCTTTCCGGTTTTACCCAGATGCATGGACTGTTGTTTCACAGCCTGCATATATTTGCGCCACAGCTGTGGCCCATCCTTTGGGCGTTTGCGTTGTTCGGCAATGACTTTCGCCATTTGCTCGACCGTGAGGGCTGATCCATCTGCCAATGTATCTAAAATACTGGCGGCAATTGGATCAATGACGGGGCCTTCCGTCTCATCAGATTCATGTGTCATGGGCCATTCTTTAGCACAGGATGGCCGTAAAATGGAAGCGGGCTTGTTTCCGAGTCCTTTTTAATCGATTTATTTTCAATTATTTTATTATTATAAACCAACGGTTTAGGTAAAATATGTCAGTTTATTTGACCTTTTGTGCATTTTTTTTGAAAAAAGGTGTTTACAGGTGTTGGCGAGGTCTCTATAACCCCGTTCACCGACGCGGCGCTGCCGGGTTGGCGCTCTCGAAAGACTGAGGGA
>NZ_JAWLVJ010000023.1:0-74103 GCF_033100395.1 Terasakiella sediminum
AACGCCAAACCAAATGCACAGAAAAGCCCGCTGCCAAAAGCAACGGGCTTAACCTAAAACCGTCAACGTATTTTAGGACGGGTCATTCTTTCCTTTTCCCAGCGCAATTGTCATCCCGCATCCTGTTGCGGGATCCGGGGTGGAAGGAGAGAGTGCTGCGTCCACCCCGGATCGCGGAATAAATCCGCGATGACGATTTTCTTATGAGAATTGTGGACGTAGTGTGTGACACGGGAGAACAGAAATTTACGCGCAGGCTTGATCGCTTTTACTGCGCGTTTTCTTTCATGCGCTGACGGCGTTCCAACTGGTCCTGGGCTTCTACGCCGGGCAGCAGTTGTTTCTGGCCTTTTTCGATGGTCCAGATGCGGCGGCGCGGTTGCTGTTTTTCCAGAATTTTGGCTGCTTCCTCCGTATCGTCTGGGATTTCGATTGCAATCTCGACGCGGCGGTTGGCGGCACGTGCTTCCGGTGTGATATTTTCATAAAGCGGGCGTGACGCTGCATAGCCTTGGGAGGTCAGCCGCTTCTGCGGGATTTGACCGGAACGCAGGAAGTAATGAATGACCGAGGTTGCCCGCGCAGACGATAAATCCCAGTTGGACCGATATTGCGAGGTGGAAATCGGTAGATTATCCGTATGTCCACCCACTTTGATATCCCCGGGCGTGCGGGCCAGTACCGGGATGATTTTATCCAGGGATGCATAGGCCGTTGGTGCCAGTTCAGCACCACCGGGCTGAAACGCGGTTTCAGAGGGGAAACGCACGATCACGCCGTTTTTGGTTTCCACCAGTTCCACCAGCTTGTTGGCGAGGTCAGCTTGCAAGGATCGGCGCAGATTTTCCACCATGGCTTCCTGCAGGGCTTCCTGATCCGGGACATTGATGGGAATGGATTTAACGCCTTTCAGAATGCCTTGCCCGCCGGAAAGGGTCGATTCCTGATCGGTTTCAAAATCGGCGTTCTGGTTAAAGGCTTCGCGCATGGGGCCAGCGTTTTTCTTGAAGCTTTGATCGTTCACCTCAGAAAAGGACAGGATCAGGACGAACAGGGCAAACAGCAAAGACATGAGATCGGCATAGGTGACCATCCAAGCCGGCGCATCGTTGCCGTGCTTGATCATCTTTGATCCGTCTATTGTGTCTACTTCCTGATCGTATGTCTTCATGTCTTAGCGCCGTTTCTTTGCATCACGACCGGCGGTATAGCTGTCTTGATTGGCCGCACCGCGTTGTTTTTCAGGCAGGTGAGGTTCCAGAATTTCCAGCATGGCCGTCGGGTTCTGCATCTGCTGGATCTGGAACACACATTCAATGACAAGTGAACGCAGTGCTTTGTCTTCTGCAGATTTTGATTCCAGTTTATCAGCAATAGGCAGGGCAATCAGGTTTGCGATCAACACACCATAAAGGGTCGTCAGCAACGCAACTGCCATGGCTGGGCCGATAGAAGATGGATCGGTCATATTGGCCAGCATCTGGATCAAACCAACGATGGTGCCGAACATGCCGAAAGCAGGGGCTGTATCGCCAATGGCACGAAAGATTTTACCACCGACTTCTTCGCGCTGGATGGCCATGGCCATTTCTTGTGTTAAGATTTTACGGATGTAATCCAGGTCGCGACCATCGGCACAAAGCTGCACACCTTTTTTAAAGAAAGGGTTTTTGAGGTTGTTTTTCTCAATGGTCTGGATGCCGTTTTTACGCGCCCGTTTCACCAGTTGAATGGCTTGACGGATGTAATCACGTGGCTTCTCTTTCTGGACCGTAAAAGCGGCGCGCACCCCGATGGGGATGGAAATGAAAATCCCGGTGATGGGGAATTTGATCAAGGTCGCAGCGAAGGTGCCACCCATGACGATCAGAAAGCCCGGACCATTAAAAAAGATGCTGACATCAGATCCAGTCAGAATTGCCAGAACGACAACTGTGACACCCAGGATCAATCCGGCGATGGTGGCAAAATCAAACTGCATGGGGGTCGGGCACCTTTTTATTTGGACGTTTAGTTGATTGATTTTGCAATCTCTTTGCCCATCTGACAAGAGGCAATAAAGACGGCATTTTCTTATAATTTTAAGGAGTTAGCAGATTTTGGCCGGGGAAAGCAGCCCAAACACTAATGTACAGTTGAGCAAAAGAAAAAATTATGTGCGAAGAAGCTTTGTGGGTTTTTCGTTAAATTTCAGCTAAATAATTGTTTTGATTGGTCTAAAAGGGATACCTCTTCAAGCCTGTGGATGATCACAGGATGAATATTAGAAAAGATATTTTATTTTTCAGATTTCAATTTTATGGGGCAGTGCGATAGACTGTCGCGGGCAATTTTTTTTATCAGGGGATAAAGGGTGAGCAGATTTATAAGGATATGGACCGTATGCCTGATGATTCTACCGTTCTGGCAGAATGATGTACAGGCGCGTGCTCTGAAGCTCTGCACCCATATGGGGTTTGAACCCTATGTCATTCAGAAAGGCCAGTCGTTAAGCGGGATCGATATTGATATCATGGTGGCTGTGCTGAAATCGGCTAAGCAACCAGCCGATATCAAGGCCTATAGCTGGCCCGGATTGCTTAAAGCCCTGGAAGAGGGTACCTGTGATGCGGGGTTTTCTCTGTTTGATACGGAAGATCGCCGCGCTTTTGTGGAATATATCTTTACCGTGCCGATCCATTATTCCACTTTCAGTATTTTCGTAAAGAAGGGCAGGGAGTTTACTTTTAACCGGGTTTCAGATTTTTTTGGGATGAAAATTGCCCATAATCGTGGCTTTGCCCTGACGGTTGGGTTGGAACAGGCGATTTCTGATGGCTACATCACCCGCTTTTCTTTTGATGATGTAAAAGAAGCTTTGGATATGTTGGAAAAAGGAAAAATTGACGCGGTTCTGGATAATGATGCGCGTTTTCGATATTACCTGAAAAAGCGCAAAAAATTCGGTTCGATCCGGTCTTTAAGTGTGCCGTTTCTACCTCATCAGCCTGCTTTTCTGGTCATGTCGCGCAGATCCACATTGTCTGATATAGACGCCATAAAAGAGATGTTTGAGAAAAGGCTGAAGAAATTGCATCTTGATGGTACAATTATGAATATCACGACCCAATACTTGAATTAATCAGGATTTAAGAAAGAGGAAGTTATGAAGATAGGAAGGATTGTTGTTGCCTTCTTGTTGATGCTTTCTGTGTATGCCCAGGCTGATGAGAAAGCAGATGTTCTAAACGTCTGTACACATTTGGGATTTCAACCATTTGTTATTCATGATGGCAACGAGTTATCGGGGATTGATGTTGATACTGTCAAATATCTTCTTCATGAAATAGATCAACCTTATAAACTGAGTCTACTGCCCTGGGCGCGGTTGATATATGCTTTAAAAAATGGCAGCTGTGATGTTGGTTTCAGTTTATTTGACCGTGAAGATCGCCGTGAGTATGTGAAGTATGTTTTTGCGGTTCCTATTCATACATCTACATTCCGGGTTTTTGTCTTGAAAGACAGTGAACTTCTGTTTGAAAAGGTTTCAGACCTCTTTGGGTTGAGGGTTTCTTATAACCGCGGTTTTTCTTTGATACATGAACTAAACATGGGGATTGAGTCCCATTCAATTGCGCGTGTAGAGTTTGATAATCCTAAAAGTGCTTTGAATATGTTGTTTGCAGGTCGTGTTGATGTGATTTTGGAGAATGAACTGCGTATTCAATACTATCTCAGACGTATGGGATTGGAAGAGGGTGTCAAAAGTCTTGACGTTCCCTTTATGCCCCATGAACCCGCATTTCTAGTTCTTTCGAAGAAGAGCACAAAAGATATCAATGATTTGTATCGTCGGTTCAGTGCCTTGTTGCCCATTATGCAAAAAGAGGGCGTAGTTGACAAAATCGTAAAGAAATACTTGCCCTGACTTATTCAGCAACCGTGGAAGCTGGCAGAATGTGTTCATCATCATGAATGCCCGCTTCGATGCGCGCTTTCATGCGTGAACAGCGGGTGCGTTCACTTTCTGATTTCAATTGACCACAGGCCGCCAGAATGTCCTGACCACGTGTCACTCGGATGGTGGCGGTGTATCCGGCACGGTTGAGAATCTCAACAAATTTCTTCTGTGCCTTTTTACCGGAACATTCATAATTGCTGCCCGGCCATGGGTTGAACGGGATCAGGTTGAACTTGCACGGGATATCCTTGACCAGGCGGGTCAACGCACGGGCGTCCGCCTCGCTGTCATTGATGCCTTTCAGCATGACATATTCGAAGGTTACCCGACGCGCGTTGGTAGCTGCTGGATAATCTTTCACCGCTGCCATCAATTCTGCCAGCGGATATTTTTTGTTGATCGGCATAATCTCGTTACGCACGTCATCGACCGGGGAGTGGAGCGAGATTGCCAGTTCCACATCGGCTTCTTGACCTAGACGGCGGATTTCGGGCACAACGCCAGATGTGGACAGGGTAATGCGGCGTTTGGACAGGGATATGCCTTCCTGATCCATCAGGATCTTCAGCGCTTTAACCACATTGTCGTAGTTATAAAGCGGCTCCCCCATACCCATCAGCACGATGTTGGATAAAAGACGTTTGTCACCGGGAGGCGATGGCCATTCTCCATAGCTGTCGCGCGCGGCCATAAACTGGCCGACGATTTCTGCCGTAGACAGATTACGCACCAGTAACTGTGTGCCCGTGTGGCAGAACTTGCAGGTGAGCGTACAGCCGACTTGTGAAGAGATACAAACGGCACCGCGATCTTCTTCCGGAATAAAGACGGTTTCGGCTTCATTGGCGTCGTCAAATTTAAACAGCCATTTGCGCGTGCGGTCCTTGGAGGTCAACTCCTCAGAAACATGGGGGCGTGAAATATAGAAATGATCCGCCAGTTTGCCATGAAGCGACTTGGAAATATTGCTCATTTGCGTGAAATCGGTCACGCCGCGGTGATAGATCCACTGCCAAAGCTGTTTGGCGCGAAAGGCTTTTTCACCAATACGTTCCATCTCAGCCTTAAGCTCATTACGGTCAAGGCCCACCAAATCTGTGCGGGTGTCGCTCATTTCAAATTTTCCTGAGTTGATTACTTGGTTATTCCAAGCTGGCTGATCTATACAGGAAATATAGGGACAATGCAAATTCAGGGTCAGGATCCATCAATTTAGTCCATTTGGCGGAGACACATTTGAAGAAGGATTAGGCATGAAATTCGCCGAAGTGCCAGTACTTCAAGAGTTTCATAACGCCAGCCTTCTTCAAATGTGTCCCGTTCCTTCAGGATTTATTTAGAAGGCCACAAGAATCGCGTCAAAGTCTCTTGAAAGTGAATGACACTTCCTGCGAGACTTTTCCTAATCTTGTGGCCTTCTAAATAAACCAAATTGTACTAAATTGATGGATCCTGACCCTAGTTCAGAATTGTTTTATCGTAAAAATCACGAAAACGCGGCAGGTTTTCAGGAGCCATCCATGATTCTACGATGGCGCGAAATTCGCCGGAAGCAGCTTTCTCGTTTAAAATCTCATTAATGCGTTTGATGAGTTTCTGGCCTTCTTCAGTTTTTGAGCATGTTGCGTAGCCAAATCTGTCGAGGCGATCTTCGCTTAACGGGATATTGTAAAATTTTGTTGAGCCTTTATGAATGGCGCGATAGTAGGTCACACTGTTTTCAATATCGAGGAAATATTCAATTCGGCCGTTTTCCAGCATCACGAAAAGTTGTTTGGTGGGGAAATTGTGTGTTTCAATGTACCCGCTCTGTTTTGCCTGGGAAATAATCTTGTCCAGTTTGGGGCCATAGGACCTTTTTGTCTGGACAATCAGGTTACGACTTTCTTCTTTCAGGAACTTTTCAAAGGATAGACCCTGTGAGGGGTAATTTAACGGCTGTCGGCTGACAAGGACATGTGTGTAAGCGGGTTTGAAGGCTCTGGAATAAGCCAGGAAATTTTCGCGTTCCGGTGTTTTTAGCAATAAGGGATTGCAGACCAAGTCGCCGCGTTTGGCGAGTGCGTAAAAACGTGGGAAATTCATCTGTTCCTGATGGTGGTTATAGTCGGGCAAATGCTTCTGGAAGAAAGCGGTCAGCTTGTCAGAAATACCTTCTCCCATATAGGGACCATCCTTCAGATAGAATGGAATGAAATCATTTAACGCCCAACGCACAGTTTTATTGTCATTTGCAGAAGTTGCTGTAGTGAAGGTAAACAAGATTGCACACAGCAGTATGTTGAAAGTAAAGACTTTTGTGACATAAATCCGCATTGTACCTGATCGACCCGGTTATTTCCCCTCACTCGATTATGGGAATTTTTCGCAGATTTCTCAAGCTCTTAAAAAAAGAAAGCCCCTGATGATAATCAGAGGCTTTAATAGAGATTATATTTGATCTTTTAAGCTGCTTGAAGCTCACCTACCAAATTGGTGATATCAGCCATGATGGCGTTGATCTCGTAATCTTTTGGTGTGTAGACGCGGGAAACGCCAGCTTTCAGCAGTTCTTCTTCATCCTCTGGTGGAATGATACCGCCAACGATCAGCGGAATGTCGCTGATTTCAGCTTCTTTCATGCGCTCCAGAACTTCGGTCACCAGTGGAATGTGAGACCCGGACAGGATGGAAAGACCGATCACATGCACGCCTTCTTCAAGGGCAGCGTTAACGATTTGGGCTGGGGTCAGGCGGATACCTTCGTAAACCACTTCCATCCCGGCATCACGCGCACGTACTGCAATTTGTTCAGCACCGTTGGAATGTCCATCCAGACCAGGTTTACCCACCAGCATTTTAACGCGACGGCCCATTTTTTCCGAGATGCTATCGACTTTAACGCGAACGTCAGCCAACTGGTCACCATGCTGTGCGCTGGACGCCCCACCAACACCTGTTGGGGCGCGGTATTCGCCAAACACTTCACGAAGCGCAGTGCCCCATTCCCCGGTTGTGACACCGGCGTGGGCTGCAGCGATAGAAGGTTCCATGATGTTGCGGCCTTCCTTGGCAGCAGATTTCAATTCTTCAATCGCCGCTTCAGCCTTGGCTGAATCGCGGCTGTCACGCCAAGTTTTCAGGCGTTCGATCTGCGCCTGTTCAGCTGCCGGATCAACGGTCAGAATGGCGCCATCCCCAGCTGTCAGCGGGCTTTCTTCACCTTCGGCAAATTTGTTTACACCGACAACGATTTGCTCACCGGCCTCGATGGCGGCAAGACGTGTGGCGTTGGCTTCAACAAGGGCTTGTTTCATATAGCCGGTTTCAACAGCCGGGATAGAGCCGCCCATTTCATCAATGCGGGCCAGTTCGTCGCGTGCGCCTTCTTTCAGTTCTTCCACCTTGCGGGTCACTTCAGGGGAGCCATCAAACAGATCCCCATATTCCAGCAGGTCAGTCTCGAACGCCATGATCTGTTGCAGACGAAGCGACCACTGCTGATCCCATGGACGGGGCAGACCCAACGCTTCATTCCAGGCAGGAAGCTGAACGGCACGCGCACGTGCGTTTTTGGACAATGTCACGGCCAGCATTTCAATCAGGATACGATAAACATTGTTTTCCGGCTGCTGTTCAGTCAGACCAAGTGAGTTCACTTGAACGCCATAACGGAAACGGCGGTATTTTTCTTCTTCGACACCGTAACGTTCGCGGCAAATCTCGTCCCACAGTTCGGTGAAGGCACGCATTTTACAGATTTCCGTTACAAAACGAACACCAGCGTTTACGAAGAAGGAGATACGCCCCACCACTTTGGAGAAATCTTCATCGGGCACCTGACCGGAAGCTTTTACCGAATCGAGAACGGCAATAGCAGTTGCCAAGGCATAAGCCAGTTCCTGCTGTGCGGTCGCGCCCGCTTCCTGGAGGTGATAGGAACAGACGTTCATCGGGTTCCATTTCGGGATTTCGCGGTATGTGAAGGCTGCAATGTCCGTGATCAGCTTCAAAGACGGTTCAGGCGGGAAGATATATGTGCCGCGCGACAGATACTCTTTGATGATGTCATTTTGCGTGGTCCCGGCCAGATCAGAACGGGCTGCACCTTGGCGTTCAGCTGTCGCAATATAAAGCGCAAGTTGCCAGGCCGCAGGGGCGTTAATGGTCATGGATGTGTTCATCTTGTTCAGCGGGATTTCGTTGAACAGGGTTTCCATGTCGCCCAGGTGAGAGATCGGCACACCTACTTTACCGACTTCGCCGCGTGACAGCACATGGTCCGAATCGTAACCCGTCTGTGTCGGCAGATCAAATGCGACAGACAGACCTGTTTGGCCGCGGCCCAGGTTGGTGCGAAACAGCTTGTTTGTTTCGACGGCTGAACTGTGACCGGAATAGGTCCGAAATAGCCATGGACGGTCTTTTTGAACCGGTTGATTTGTAGACATTCTTGGGCGCTCCTACGCGAAATATAATTTCTTAAAACGATTCTACTTTAGTATAATTATTCAGTATTGAATCATCTATTTCCCACAAACTAACATTTTCCGCATCGCAAAAAAAGCCCAAAATCATATGAATACTGTGATTTTTTAAAAACAAGTTGCATATGCAACCACTTTTTTGTGTCGCAATGCAAAAAAAGCTTGTCATGGCCGAAAATTGGTGTAGATGTGGAGGTAAGTCAAAAACGCCAATCAATTGGCTTTGCTGAAACGTCTATAGAAAATTTATGGGAGTATCCCGGTAATGAGTTATCTCGCCGAAGTCCTCGAAGACCAACCAAAAAAAGACCTGTATGAAATTGGCGAAATGCCACCACTAGGTTACGTTCCTGAAAAAATGTACGCTTGGGCGATCCGCCGTGAGCGACATGGCAACCCGGACACAGCGATGCTGGAAGAAGTTGTTGAAACACCTAAGCTCGATAGTCACGACGCGCTGGTTTACGTTATGGCAGCGGGTGTAAACTACAACGGTGTTTGGGCATCGCTCGGTAAGCCAATCTCCGTATTTGACGTACATAGTGATGACTACCACGTTTGCGGTTCTGATGCGTCCGGTATCGTTTGGGCCGTTGGTGACAAGGTTAAAAACTGGAAAGTTGGTGACGAAGTTGTCATTCACTGTAACCAGGATGACGGTGATGACGAAGAATGTAATGGCGGCGACCCTATGTTCTCCCCAACTCAGCGTATCTGGGGTTACGAAACACCTGACGGGTCTTTCGCACAATTCTGTCGCGTTCAGGCACGTCAGTTGATGGAACGTCCCAAGCACCTGACTTGGGAAGAAGCAGCTTGTTACACACTGACACTGGCAACCGCTTACCGTATGCTGTTTGGCCACCGTCCACACATCCTGCGCCCTGGCCACAACGTTCTGGTCTGGGGTGCTTCCGGTGGTCTGGGTTCCTACGCTGTTCAGCTTTGTGCTGTAGCTGGTGCGAACGCAATCGGTGTTATCTCTGACGAATCCAAGCGTGACTTCGTTATGGGTCTGGGTGCAAAAGCTGTTCTGAACCGCAAAGACTTTGATTGCTGGGGCCAACTGCCAACAGTAAATGGCGAAGGCTTCAACGATTACATGAAAGAAACACGTAAATTCGGTAAAGCCATCTGGGAAATCACAGGCAAAGGCAACGATGTTGACATGGTCTTTGAACACCCGGGTGAAATGACTTTCCCTGTTTCCTGTAACGTTGTTAAGCGTGGCGGTATGGTTGTGTTCTGTGCGGGTACAACTGGTTTTAACCTGACAATGGATGCCCGTTTCGTATGGATGCGTCAAAAGCGTATCCAGGGTTCTCACTTTGCGAACCTGAAGCAAGCTTCACAAGCCAACAAACTGATGGTAGAGCGTCGTCTTGACCCATGTATGTCTGAAGTGTTCCCATGGAACGAAATTCCAGAAGCACACATGAAGATGATGAAAAACCAACACCTGCCAGGCAACATGTCTGTATTGGTAAACGCCAAGACAACTGGTCTGCGTACAGTTGAAGAAAACCTTGAAGCGTAACTAACAAAAACTGTGCCCCGGACTTGATCCGGGGTCTCTTTCCCGTTGGAAAAAGATCCCGGCCTTCGCCGGGACATGAAAATTCGGCTTCGTTAAAATTATAGATATTTGAAAGGAATGATCCATGAGTGATCTTATCCTATCCGACCTTTTGCCTTCTGCTGGTCGCGCCGTTGAGGCTGCTGACATTCTGTTGGAAAAAGCCAAAGATGCTGTTGCAGAAAAAGTAATGACAGACGGTCGCGTTGACTCCCAGAAACTGGAAATTGAACAAACAGCTGCCCATGGCTTGTCGTGGATGGCAACATATGTTGAATCCCTGCGTCAGATGCACAAATGGGGTGAAAAACTGACTGAAGAAGGGTCTTTCGGTGAATTTGAACAACTGATCCTGCAATGTGCCTTTGGTGAATATTGTACACAACTGACTCACGGTATTGCGATTTCGCAGGTCGAAGTGATCCGTCCGCATGATTTGGGCCTGACGTCAAAAGACTGTCATGAATATATGACGCCGGAAGTGACAACCTTTAAATATAAAGGCAACACACCTGCTATTCGTCGCAAGATCGCTGAATACGCCAAAGATGGTCTGGAAACAGGCTCTTTCGGTGCAACGGGCCTGGACGAAGAACTGGAAATGATCCGCGATCAGTTCCGCCGTTTCGTTGATGAGAACGTCATTGAAGATGCGCACAAATGGCACGAAGCGGACGAACTGATCCCGATGGAGATCATCGAAGCTGTTGCTGAAATGGGTGTCTTCGGTTTGACTATTCCGGAAGAATACGGCGGGCTTGGCATGGGTAAAACTGCCATGTGTGTTGTCACCGAAGAACTGTCACGTGGTTACATCGGTGTGGGTTCTCTTGGTACCCGTAACGAGATCGCCGGTGAGCTGATCCGTCTGGGTGGCACGGAAGAACAGAAAGAAAAGTATCTGCCACTGATTTCTTCCGGTGAAATTCTGCCTACAGCCGTTTTCACTGAACCAAACACTGGGTCTGACCTGGGGTCACTGAAAACACGTGCGGTTCTGGAAGATGGCAAATGGAAAGTGACAGGCAACAAAACCTGGATCACACATGCATCGCGTTCTGATCTGATGACGCTTCTGGTTCGCACTAACCCGGATGAGAAAGGCTACAAAGGTCTGTCCATGTTGTTGGCTGAAAAACCACGCGGCACAGACGAAGATCCGTTCCCGGCTGAAGGTATGGATGGTGGCGAGATCGAAGTTCTCGGTTATCGCGGTATGAAAGAATATGAATTGGCATTTGACGGCTTTGAAGTTGAAGAAGGTCAATTGCTGGGCGGTGAAGAAGGCCAGGGCTTTAAACAGCTGATGGAAACTTTTGAATCTGCGCGCATTCAAACCGCAGCGCGTGCGTCCGGTGTGGCAACGTCTGCCCTGGAATACGGTCTGCGCTATGCCACTGAACGTGTTCAGTTCGGTAAACCGATTTTTGAATTCCCACGCGTTCACTCCAAGATCGCCTGGATGGTTGTTGAAACCATGATCGCACGTCAGATCACATATTTCTCCGGTTGGGAGAAAGATCACGATGTGCGTTGTGACATCGAAGCCGGTATGGCGAAACTGCTGGCAGCTCGTGTGGCCTGGTCGAACGCGGACAACGCGCTACAGATTCATGGCGGCAACGGTTATGCGACGGAATATCCAATTTCACGTGTTCTGTGTGACAGCCGTATCCTCAATGTCTTTGAAGGTGCTGCTGAAATTCAGGCAGGCGTGATTGCACGCGGTCTTCTGACCCGTCGCTAAGATTTTTGCAGTCCTGAGCTCGGGCATTCTCTCCCTCTCTATTTGATGGATGCCCGGATTTAGGTGCGAAGAGCGTGCCGGTGACATTTAAAGGATTCTGCCATCCGTCACTAGAGCATGTTTCCCAAATTGTGGGAAAAAGGCAGACAGCGAAGCCGACTTGAGCCCCTTTCCGCGTGTGTGGAAAGGGGCCTTTTTTATTGTCAGCTTTACATCAAATATTGCGACTATCTTCCCGACCTATTCAATGTTAGACTGCCTGCCAAGAATGCATTCATCTACAGGTTAGTCGAGAATATGGACTTTGACGCCCTTGTTGGGCGCGCCGCTCGCTTTAGTCCCGATGCCCATATTGTGGTCAGAAAGGCAAGTGATGAAAGCGACGGCGTGAATTTACTTTATGCAAACCCTTCCTTTCGATTTGAGATCGGATGCGATCTTGATGTGTCCGCTGCCTGTGCCTGCACCTTAAGACTGGGAGATATAGATTTTTCAAATCAGGCTGTTCTCAGCGTTGATGTGACCGGGGGCGAGGCTTTTTCCTTCCGTGTCAGTGTCACGGTTTTACCCGAAGCCGAAACCGGACAAAGTGATTGCTATCTGTTGATCGGGCGTCCCAGCGGGATCAGCCTGTCTGAGGGCCGCGAAAAACTTTACAGCGACATTGCCCGTAAATTTATTGAATTGCCCGCCGATGATGCGGCGCGTGCGGCTGTGCGTGCTGCAGGGCTATATTTTGATGCTGATCGCTGTTTTGCCGCACGCGTGGATTTATCAACTGATATTAATGAAACCCGTTATTTCTGGTCGAAAAATTCCGATCAACGCATGCTGGATCGTTCGCGAAAAACCATGTGCAGCTGGATTTTGGGGCGTCTTCGGCAAAATGAAGTGGTGCAGATTGAAAATATTGCCAATTTGCCTGATGATGCTGACGGGGTTGGGGAGGCGTTGCGCGACTATGGCGCCGAAGCAGCGCTGTTGGCCCCTGTTTTACTGGCGCGCGGCACATTGTGGCTGATCGGAATGCATTTTGATGAGCCACGTATCTGGAACACGCTGGATGTCTCCACCTTCAAAGTGATTGGTGATTTGCTCGGCAATGCCTTTACCCAGACAGAAACCGTTTGGTCACTGCGCGAAACCCAGCGTCGTTTTAGTGATGTGGGGGCCAATATTCCGGGCGTAGTGTATCAGATACGCCGCGATAGCAAGGGACGTGTGGGTTTTAGCTATATCAGTCAAGGTGTGCGCGAACTAACCGGGTGGGGGCCTGCCTCCATGATGTCCGACCCGGAACTGCTGGAAAAAACCGTGCTGCGCGAAGACCGTGGTCGTTATCGCGAAATTCTGGAACGTGCCGGACAAGAAATGTCTGACTGGTCCATTGATATCCGTATTCAACACCGTAAAACTGAAGAGGTTTTATGGGTTCGTGCAGGTGGGCGGGCCCATCGCGGGGCCAATGGCGATACGGTCTGGAATGGGCTTTTGCTGGACATTTCTGAAAGTAAAAAGGCCGAAAAAGCCTTGCGGGTTTCAGAAGAACGTCTGCGTCGCATTTTGGGGACAAGCCCCATCGCCATTGGAATTTCGGACGTCAAAGAATTCCAGCTGTTGTTTGCCAACAAACGATTGGCCGATATGTATCGCATCCCCAAATCGCAGATTATTGGGTATGATACGCGCAAATTTTATGTGGAAAAGAAACTCCATCGTCGCCATTGGGTGGAAACCCGGCGCGAAAAATTCTTAAGCAGTGTGGAAACCCGTTGTTTGCGCGCTGATGGCATGTCTTTTTGGGCAGAGATCAGTACACGCCTGATCGAATATGGCGGACGTCAAGCTATTTTGTGGTGGGCCTTTGATATTACCGAACATAAAAATACGAAAGAAGCGCTGGCCCATCTTGCCCATCATGATCCCTTAACCGGGCTGGCCAACCGTCGTTTGTTTGATGAACATCTGAAAAATGGGATTGCTTTGGCTGCCCGGACCGAACGGGCCGGGGTTTTGTTCTATTTTGATCTGGATGGATTTAAGGGCGTAAACGATAAGTTCGGCCATGGTTTTGGGGACTGGGTCCTGGTTCAGGTCGGTATGCGTCTGCGTAAAGTCCTGCGTGATACCGACATTGGCGCGCGCTTGGGCGGAGATGAATTTGCCGTTATCGCCCATGGGATCGATGATCTGGATGCCATCGAAGCGGTAATCGATAAAATGCAGGATGCAATCTCTGCGCCTTACGAAAAAGACGGGCAGATTGCCAAGATCGGATTATCCATCGGGGTGGTGCGTTTCTTTGGCAAGGAAAGCGATACGCAAAAGATCGTCACGTTGGCCGATGGGGCCATGTATGAAGCCAAACAGGCGGGCAAAGGCACCTACCGTCTGATCAATATGCCACAGCAGGATGGCAAAAAGGCTTTTTCTTAAGAAGCTTTACGTTTTTTTACCTCTTTCAGCTTGACCCGGACGGTGAAGATTGGAAAAGTGCCACCCTTGACTTTTTTGCATCAAAAGAAGGGTTTAAAAGACGATGGTCACATTGACGAAAATCTACACACGCGGCGGCGACAAGGGTGAGACATCACTGGGGGATGGATCGCGCATTGCCAAACATGATCTGCGTGTTGAGGCCTATGGCTGTGTAGATGAAACCAATGCGACAATTGGTCTGGCCCGTCTTTATGCAGAAGGGGATATGGATCAGATGCTGGAGCGCATCCAGAACGACCTGTTTGATCTAGGGGCTGATCTGTGCACACCCGAAGATGGCCGCCGGGCTGAAGGGGCGCTCAGGATCGTGGCAGAACAGGTAGAACGTCTTGAATCTGAAATCGATTCGATGAATGCGCAATTGAGCGATCTGACCTCATTTATTTTACCGGGGGGCAGCCAGGCTTCCGCCCATCTTCATTTGTGTCGCACGGTCTGTCGCCGCGCGGAACGATTGTGTACGCAATTGGCCGCACGTGACGACATCAATCCGCTGTGCGTCCAATACCTAAATCGCCTGTCAGATCATGCATTTGTCATGGCTCGTTTTCTAAATGATAAAGGAAATTCGGATGTCTTGTGGAAACCGGGGGCACACCGATAATTTCGCGTGATTTTTCGGGAGAAAATGATACTTTTTAACAATCGTTCTCTTGATTGACATACGTAGGCACAAGCTTTATTGTGCAATGCGAAAAATTTAAAATGAAAACAAGCCTCAGGCGTATGGGTTTACCCAGTTAAACAGACTTCTGAGAAAGGAATTCCATGAAGGTTCTCGTCGCAGTAAAGCGCGTAATTGATTACAACGTGAACATCCGCGTTAAGCCGGACAACACGGGTGTAGAAACAGCAAACGTCAAAATGTCTATGAACCCATTTGACGAAATCGCAGTAGAAGAAGCAATCCGCCTTAAAGAGGCAGGCACAGTTGAAGAAGTTGTGGTTGTCTCTATGGGTGAGAAAAAATGCCAGGAAACGATCCGCACGGCTTTGGCCATGGGCGCTGATCGCGGCATTCTGGTGGAAACAGACGAAGATCTGCAGCCACTGGCTATTGCAAAACTGCTCAAAGGCATTGTTGAAAAAGAATCACCGGATATGATTATCCTGGGTAAACAAGCCATCGATGACGATAACGGTCAAACAGGCCAGATGCTGGGTGCATTGCTGGACTGGCCACAAGGCACATTTGCATCAAAAGTTGTTGTTGCTGACGGTTCTGTCGATGTGACACGTGAAGTTGATGGCGGTCTGCAGACTGTGAAATTGACTTTGCCTGCGATCGTAACATCTGATCTGCGCTTGAACGAGCCACGTTACGCTTCTCTTCCAAACATCATGAAAGCCAAGAAAAAGCCGCTGGAAACAGTGACGCCTGCTGACTTTGGTGTTGATGTTGCCCCACGCTTGAAAACGCTGAAGGTTGAAGAACCTGCTGCGCGTTCTGCCGGTATCAAGGTAGAAACCGTGAGCGAACTGGTGGATAAACTGAAAAACGAAGCGAAGGTACTGTAAGATGAGCGTTCTTGTTATTGCTGAACACGACAATGCATCCATCAAAGATGCAACGTTAAACACTGTAACTGCAGCGAAAGACCTTGGCGAAATCACTGTTCTGGTTGCTGGTAACGGTTGTGCGGCTGCGGCGGATGCAGCAGCGAAAATCGACGGTGTTGCAAAAGTATTGCTGGCAGATGATGCTGCCTATGATCACGAAATCGCTGAAAACATGGGCACCCTGGTTGTGTCTCTGGCCGGTGATTACACACACATCCTGGCCCCGGCGACCACAAACGGCAAAAACTTCATGCCACGTGTTGCTGCGCTTTTGGATGTTGCACAGGTTTCTGACATCGTTAAGGTCGAGTCTGCGGACACGTTCGTGCGCCCGATCTATGCGGGTAACGCCATGGCGACTGTTCAGTCTTCTGATGAAAAGAAAATTATCACTGTTCGTACCACTGCCTTTGATGCGGCGGCTGCTGAAGGTGGCTCTGCTGCTGTTGAAGCCATCGCTTCACAAGGTGATTCCGGTAAATCTTCCTTCGTTGGTGAAGAACTGTCTGTTTCTGAACGTCCAGAACTGACATCTGCTAAGGTTGTGATCTCCGGTGGTCGCGGTATGGGCAACGGTGAAAACTTTGAATTGCTTGAAAAAGTGGCTGACAAACTGGGTGCTGCCATCGGCGCGTCCCGTGCTGCGGTTGATGCGGGCTTTGTTCCGAACGATATGCAGGTTGGTCAGACAGGTAAGATCGTTGCACCTGAACTCTACATCGCTGTGGGGATCTCCGGTGCCATTCAGCACTTGGCGGGTATGAAAGACTCCAAAGTGATTGTTGCGATCAACAAAGACGAAGAAGCACCGATCTTCCAGGTTGCCGACTATGGCCTGGTTGCGGATCTATTCGATGCGGTACCAGAACTTGAAAAGGAATTGGGTTAATCCCCAATTCTCTTTCTCCCACTACCGTATTTAACCCCTAACGGACGAGAAGAGGGACCATGTCTGTAACAATAAAAACAATCGGTGTCATTGGTGCCGGTCAAATGGGTAACGGGATTGCACATGTTGCTGCAGCCGCTGGTTACGCCGTTAAACTGATTGATGTAAGCCAGGAATCTTTGGATAGCGCTGTGGCGACCATCACAAAGAACCTGGATCGTCAGGTAAAGAAAGAGAAGATTTCGCAAGCAGATCGTGACAGCGCCTTGGGCCTGATCGACTGTTCCACCGAAATGTCTGCTCTTTCCGATGCAGATTTGGTTATTGAAGCTGCAACCGAGAATGAAGAAGTTAAGAAAAACATCTTCAAACAGGTTTGTGACGTTGTTGGCCCTGAATGTCTTCTGGCCTCCAACACCTCTTCTATCTCCATTACTCGTCTGGCGGCTTCCACAGATCGTCCGGAACGTTTCATCGGCATGCACTTTATGAACCCGGTGCCTGTGATGAAACTGGTCGAGCTGATCCGCGGGATCGCGACAGACGAAAGCACATACGCCTGCATCAAGGAAATGACGGAACGTCTGGGCAAAACCTCTGTTTCTGCAGAAGATTTCCCGGCCTTTATCGTAAACCGTATCCTGATCCCGATGATCAACGAAGCCGTTTACACCCTCTATGAAGGTGTTGGTAACGTGAAAAGCATCGACGATGCCATGCGTCTGGGTGCCAACCATCCGATGGGCCCACTGCAACTGGGCGACTTCATCGGTCTGGACACCTGCCTTGCGATTATGAACGTCCTTCACGAAGGCCTGGCCGATACCAAATATCGTCCGTGTCCCCTGCTCGTGAAATACGTCGAAGCCGGCTGGCTCGGTCGCAAGACTGGTCGTGGCTTCTACGACTACAGCGGCGAAGAACCCGTTCCGACTCGCTAAGGTCTGGTAAAAGCTTAAAGAAAAGCCCCTGCTTTCTACGATGGAAGTGGGAGCTTTTTTGTGGGGTAAAATTAGTTTGTTGAACCTATCTTTTTGATTCAGACAAATCTAGAAATTCCTGAGAGAGGTTGTAGTTCTTTATCAGCATATTTGCTTCTACCATGTTGCCTTGTGATCCTAAAAACAAAGCATAGTTTAGAGCAACCATTTGGGTCGCAGGGTGTTGTGAGCCCATGGATTTTTCGATTGTAGACAAAGCCTTATTTAATAATGGGGTAACTTTGTCAAGTTGCTCGGTCTGTAGGTAACAAGTTGCCAGTTCGTTCAGAAGCAAAGCTCTACCTTGAGGGCTTAGTTTATTAGAATTTTGATCAATTTTGATCGCTCTTTTGTAAATGGGAATTGCCTTTTTATATTGCTTTATCTTTAAATATAGATTTGCAAGATTATTTAAGCGTGTGACCATTACGGGGTGGTATGGGCCTAATGAAAATTCAGTAATTTTTATTGCTTTTAAAAACAATTCTTCTGCTTCGACATACCTTTCTATGTCTTGATATAAAAGTGCTAGATTATTGTAATCAATGCCAGTTTGATGATGGTTAACTCCTAGAGTTGATTCGTGAATTACTAAAGCTTTCTTGAAGAAGTTTTCAGCTTTATCTTCTCTTTTGGTTTCTTGATATAGTAGGGCGAGATTATTCAATAAAGTAGCGACGTGTTGTGCTTCGTAATTATTCGGCTTTTGAATGATTTTTAAGGCTTTAATGTATAGCGGCTCTGCATCGCTATACTTGTTTGTTTCTCTATATATTTCAGCCAAATTATTTGATAATAAAGCAATAATCGGGTCATCTGGCTTTAATATTTTCTCTCCTATCTCAAAAGCTTCTTTAAGTAGTTTTTCTGCTTCTTCCATTTTATTTAGAAGTAAATGGGAATTTGCTAAGTTGCTTATTGCTTGTGGTAGTAATTTTTTATCGACAGATTTATTTATTCTTAAAAAGTTAACGATATCTTCATTTATTTTTAGAGAATCGTAGTACCTTCCGGCCAAGTTTAGCCTATTGGCTTGATGAATACGATTTTCGATATATATGTCGTGCTCTTTTCGAGGAGTATTATCGGCAGCTTCGTTATAATAGTTGGCTGCTGCTAAATAGTTGAATTCAAGTTCCTTCATCTCTGCCGCTTTTACATAGCTTTCAATGGCAGATTTCCAATGTTTATCGGATTGTTTTAGGTCTGTTAGGGCCGCTTCATTCAGCAGCCTTTCTGCTTTCTTTAAATCTCCATTTTCAAAAGCTTGCTTGGCTTTCTGTTTGATTTCGTCTGAAAGTGGTGATTTGTTATCAATTCGTTCTAACCTATTTTGGAGATCTACATATTTTTCTGCAAATTCATCCAAAGCGTTTACGGGATTACTATACGGGGCAGAATTTTTCTGAAATAACTTTTGAATACGGTTTACCGCTGCTTCCGTCAGTGTATGCTTTTTCAACAATGCGTCATAATGGGTTTGGCTGACGCCATTGTTGACTATGTCGCGCCCAGCCGCCTGATTGTTGTTGCCTGTCTGAGAAATTATGGTTTGTTTGGTAGGTGTTGGGTCGGTTTTGGTCAGGTACCAAACGGCCAAGCCACCGATTATGGCGACAGCCAAAGCGATCAGTGCATTTTTCAGGGTATCAGACATAACTGCAAACCTTTCCCACCTTTAAGTTGGGAAAGGATACAGGCTTAGATCGTATTTAGGAAGGATTATTCCTCTAGACCAACCAAGGCATTAGCAAAGGCTCTCGCTTCAAACGGGCGTAAATCCTCTGCCGCTTCCCCAACCCCGATAGCATGGACGGGCTTGCCGAATTTTTCCGCCAGACTGACGGTCACGCCACCCTTTGCTGTGCCATCCAGTTTGGTCACGATAAGCCCGGTCACGGTGACGACCTTATCAAACGTTTCCACCTGGCTGTGGGCGTTTTGGCCGACGGTGGAGTCCAGGACCAGCACCGTGTCGTGGGGCGCGGTGTCGTCTACCTTTTTGATGACGCGCACGACTTTTTCCAACTCGTCCATCAGGTGGGCCTTGTTTTGCAGACGGCCTGCGGTGTCGATGAGGAGCACGTCTACACCTTGTGCCTGAGCTTCACTTACAGCATCAAAAGCAAGGGCTGCGGCATCGGCGCCTGTTTCTTTGGCGATAACCGGAACGTTCGTGCGTTCACCCCAGACTTTGAGCTGTTCAACAGCCGCCGCGCGGAAAGTATCGCCTGCAGCCAGCATGACTTTCAGGCCCTGTTCGGAATAATTTTTGGCCAATTTACCGATGGTGGTGGTTTTACCGGATCCGTTGACGCCACAGACCAGCACCACATGGGGTTTGCGGCCCGTTTTGACATCCAGTGGTTTGGTGACGGGTTCCAGAATTGGGGTGATTTCGTCAGCAAGGGCGGCTTTGAGCTCATTCGTGTCGATATCCTTGCCAAAGCGTGTTTTTGCCACGCCTTTGACGATCTTGCTGGCCGTACTGATCCCCATGTCAGAGGTAATGAGCAGGTCTTCCAGTTCTTCCAACGCATCATCATCCAGCTTGCGTTTGGTGAAGAGGTCCCCAATGCCGCTGGTCAGTTTGTTGGATGATTTGCTCAGGCCCGCTTTCAGGCGGGACAACCAGCCTTTTTTCTCAGACATATTAAATTACTTCCCCAATAAGACTTCCGTCTTGAATCTTGATCACTTTTGCAGCCACGATTTGGCCCGCTTCCACATCGCTTGTCAACTGCACCGGACAATAATGTTCGCAATGTCCGGCATTATTTTTTTCAACCAGAACGGAAACGGTTTTCCCGATGCGTTTTTCCATAAATTCATCCAGTGCCGCTTCCCCAAGGGCACGGATTTTGGCTGCACGTTCCTTGCGCACATTTCCCGGCACCTGCGGCATGCGCGCAGCAGGCGTGCCTTCACGGGGGCTGAAGGGGAAGACATGGGCAAAGGTAATGGTGCAGCGATCCAGTGTTTCCAGCGTGGTGGCAAACATCTCGTCATCTTCGGTCGGAAAACCTGCGATGATATCCGCGCCAAAGACCGCATCCGGGCGGCGAATACGGATTTTGTCACATAAGGCAATGGCATCTGAGACCGTATGGCGACGTTTCATGCGTTTGAGGACCATGTCCTCGCCGGATTGCAGGCTCAGATGAAAATGCGGCATAAGACGAGGCTCATGCGCGATCACATCCAGCAAGTCCTGGTCGATGGCTGCGGGATCAAGCGAGCTTAAACGCAGACGTGGCAGGTCCGGCACGTTGGACAACACCCGGCGCACCATCTGGCCAAATGTCGGTTGGCCCGGCAGGTCCGGACCGTAAGAGGTCACATCCACCCCTGTCAGCACGACTTCGCGGTATCCGCGTTCCACCAGATTTTTTACCCGATCGACAATTTCACCGATGGGCACAGAACGGTTGGGCCCCCGTCCGAAGGGGATGATGCAGAAGGTGCAGCGGTGATCACAGCCCTGCTGAACCTCGATAAAGGCGCGAGTATGGCCATCGAACCCATCAATCAGATGGTTGGCGGTCTCCTTGACCTCCATAATATCGGTGACTTCGATCAGTTCTGTGCGTTCTGGTAAGAAACTATCGACTTCCAGCTTTTCTTTATTGCCGATAACGCGATCCACCTCGTCCATCTCAGCAAAGGCTTCCGGGTCGATCTGGGCGGCGCATCCGGTCACAATGATCTTGGCATCTGGGTCCGACTTGCGCAGCTTGCGGATGGTCTGGCGGGCTTGTCGCACGGCTTCGCCTGTCACCGCACAGGTATTGATGATGACAGCGTTATCCAGGCCAGCTTCACGCGCATTTTTGCGCATGACTTCAGACTCATAGGTGTTCAAACGACACCCGAGCGTGACGACCTTGGCTTCGCTCATCTTACTTTTACGCTCCGGGGTAAACGGATGCGTCAAACGATCCGCTAAAGGCACGGCTGGCAGGTCCGGTCATCAGAATCTCGCCATTTTCCAACCATTCAATGGTCAGCGGGCCGCCATCCAGAATAACATCGGCTTTGCGTCCGTTAATGATGCCACGACGAACCGCTGCGACCAGAACAGCGCATGCGCCTGTGCCACAAGCCTGTGTTATGCCCACACCACGTTCCCACACGCGCATGCGAAGGGAGCCATCATCCTGTTTGGTGACGACTTCGACGTTTACACGTTCCGGGAAAAAGGGATGTGTTTCTACGTGCGGGCCTGCGTTGGTCAGATCAATGGTTTCGCAATCATCCACAAAGAACACCGCATGCGGGTTACCAACATTCACGCCTACCGGACCTTCCAGTGGACCGACAACAACAGGCATGTTCAGTGTGTTGCATTCTTCTGCCACCGGGATTTGGTCCCAGTTCAGGCGTGCGGGGCCCATATTGACAGTAACTGTGTCACCTGCATCTGTTGCATGCAAAAGACCCACAACCGTTTCAACCGTGATTTCTTTTTTCCCGCTTTCTTCCATCATCAAACGCGCGATACAACGCGTGGCATTGCCGCAGGCTTCCACTTCGTTGCCATCGGCATTGCGGATGCGCATGAAAACGTCGGCTGCAGAATCCTGCGCCGGTTCCATCACGATAAACTGGTCACAACCCGCCCCTGTACGTCGGTCGGCCATCGCCTGCACTTGCGTTACAGAAAGTTCAATCGGGTTTTCGCGGGCATCCAGCACAACAAAATCATTGCCGAGCCCATGCATTTTAACAAAGGGTAACATAAGCTGTTATATGGGCTAAAAGAGCTAAAGAGTCTAGGGCTTATACCAAATCTGATAAGGTTTAATACAAATGATCGGATAAAAATTAAGTGCAGGTTAGAAACGACTTATGCCGTTGTGTCACTCACAACAAATAAGTCGTGACGACATCCTGCACTTAATTTTTCCCGACCCGTAGGGTGAGTTTATTTTAAGGCGCTGTCGCGTCAACCTGCTTAACCGATGCCCCGCATCGCTTTGTACATGTTTCCTAACTTCGCCTTAAAATAAATCTCATCATTTGTATTAAACCTTATCAGATTTGGTATTCGGCGCAGAACGTAAAAAACGATCCATATGAAACTTGCCATGTTCACGCTGGTAGGCGAATTTCTCACCGATGGGGCAGGCACGGCGCGCGAGACACCCCATGTCCATACAGTCACTATCCACGTGATGGGTCAGATAATCCATACATTTGGGCACGTCGTAACTTTCCCCATCATAAGCCTCGACCGGGCAGACACGCAGGCAGGGTTTTTTATGACAGCTGTCACACGGTGATTTCAGATTGGCTTTTTCCGGGATGCCGGGGATGTCCGTATCGAACACAAACGCCCCGCGATAGGCATGCCACAGGCCAAAGACTGGATGGATCAGCGGTCCCAGGGGGGAGGGAAAGACCGTATCTGCCTTCATCGCCCATTTCTGAAAGGGGGCATAACGCGGGCCTTCAAACGGAAAGACCACCTTGCAGTCCAGTTGTTCGGCCATTTCTAAAAGGTGGGTGCGTGTCCAATTGTCCAGCGGGTCCGGTTCGACCCAATCGTCATATTCTTCGCCAAACAGTTTCCAGATATCTGATCCCACATTGCCGACAAGAATGGTGGTGAATTTGTCTTTAAACCCGCCACGCAGACAAAAGCCCAAAGGCTTCAGCATGTTGTCTATGTCGTTATATGAAACCATATTTTCTATCTTTAAGCCCGTGCCCATCCCTGATGCTGAAAGAATACCACAACCAACACAGGAATGACCAGAAAGGCAAAATCACTAACAGCGCGCATGGGCGCTTGGGATAGAAACATTACATCGGCGATTTCGATGGCAACGGCAATGATGATGATGGGGGCGACACAGACCAGTTTGGTCATGGGCAAACGAAAGACCAGCCCGGTTATCAGCCAGATGAATAACCCTAGAAGAATCAGGGTTGCATCATAACTGAAAGGAAACAGGCTAAATACCTGAGATTTAATATCACCGTACATAATTTTACCCCTCGGACAGAACTTTTCTTGTTAGCAATCTATTTGAAAATGCTTAAGAAATCGTTTCAGTTGAAAAAAAGTTGGTCTATCTCACCTATTTGGGGGAGCAATTTCATTTTAAATCAACTATACTGCGTAACATTACGTAGTCAGAGGGCAAGAAAATGACTTGGGCACTTGTAGGGTTATTCGGGATGTTTGTTGTAGGCTCAGCCTGTCTTTACACCCAGTTTAAACTATAAAAACTAACCAACGTTATCAATCAGGCGGGCTTTCCCTAAGAAAGCAGCAGCAAGGATGCGGAAATCGTCGCCTTTGGCTGCATCTGTCGCCAGGTCATCTGTTTTTTTAATCACCACATAATCAACTTTCTGGAATCCTCCGTCTAGAAGTTGTTGGCTTGCCCATTTGCAAAGCGCTTCGTTGGTGCCACCGACCTTAAAACGTTCGGACACTTCGGACAGAGTGCGATAGAGGATCGGGGCGATTTCGCGCTCTTCCGGGATGAGGTAAGCATTACGCGATGACATGGCGAGCCCGTCTGTTTCACGCACAGTCGGCACGCCTTCAATTTCCACCGGGATATTCAAATCAGACACAAATCTTTTGATAACACTCAGTTGCTGGAAATCTTTTTCCCCGAAGAAAGCTTTGTCCGGCAGGGCTTGCAGCAGAAGCTTGGTCACGACGGTTGCGACACCATCAAAAAAGCCCGGACGGCAGGCGCCTTCCAGAATATCGCCAAGACCCGTGACGATCACTTTGGTGATCCCACCGTCTTCGCCATACATTTCAGCCACATTTGGGGCAAACAGCAAATGCCCGCCCACGCTGGCGAGTTTTTCACTGTCTTCTTTTTCTGTGCGTGGATAGGTATCCAGGTCTTCGTTCGGGCCAAATTGCTTGGGATTCACAAAGATGGTGGCAATCACACGATCACACGTCTGAAGGGCCGTTTTCACCAGGGTCAAATGACCTTCATGCAATGCCCCCATGGTGGGAACGAGGCCGACTTTCAGACCCTCTTTGCGCCATTCGGCAACTTGTGCGCGAAGATCAGCAACCGTGCGTACCGTAGCAATGCTCATGATCACTTATCCCCTTTATAGCCAAAGCAATGTTCGGGTGCGGGGAAGGTACGGGCACGGACTTCTTCTTGATAGCCTTTAACCGCTTCTGTGATCATCTCATCCATCTGGGCATAGCGTTTCACAAACTTCGGTTTGAATTCGGCAAACAGGCCGATCAGATCTTCGGTTACTAAAATCTGGCCATCACATTGCGGGGATGCGCCGATGCCGATGGTGGGGATATTGATTTCTTTGGTGATCCGCACGCCAAGCGGTTCCATCACACCTTCGACCACAACGGCAGACGCACCTGCTGCTGCAATAGCTTTGGCGTCTTCTACAATGCGGTCTGCCGCATCATCTGTCTTGCCCTGGGATTTAAAACCACCAAAAGCATGGACGGATTGTGGAGTCAGGCCAATGTGGGCCACAACCGGAATGCCGCGTTTGACCAGAAATTCAATGGTCGGGGCCATTTCAACGCCGCCTTCCAGCTTCACGCCGGAACAACGGGTTTCTGCCATGACGCGTGAACAGTTACGGAACGCCATTTCCGGGCTTTCTTCGTAAGACCCAAACGGCATATCAACGATAACACAGGCCTGGTTTGATCCGCGCATCACGCCTTTGCCATGCGCGATCATCATATCAACCGTGACGCCGAGCGTACTGTCCATGCCATAAAGCACCATACCGAGGCTGTCGCCCACCAAAATCAGGTCCACATGATCATCAATCAGACGGGAAATGGAGGTGGTGTAAGCGGTCAGGCAAACGATGGGGTCTTGTCCTTTGCGGGCAGCCAAGTCGGTCAGGGTGATACGCTTGGTGTTGGTGGCCTTACTCATTTGTCTTTCTCCTTGGTGTCCGTGGACACTTTCGTCGGGTCGGGCAGGGGTTTGTCATCGTCATCATAAAGAATACGGGCGGCATTGCCTTCCATATCGTCATACTGACCGGATTTTAAAGCCCAGAGAAAAGCGGCTAACCCTAATCCACCAAGAACGAGCATGGCGGGAATGAGGTACAACAAACTTTCCATCAGACTTTTCCTCTGCTTAATCGAAGGGCATTTGCGATTACTACCAAAGAAGAGGTAGACATCGCAACTGCCGCGATGAGCGGGGTGACATATCCGGCAATCGCCAGCGGGATTGTCACACTGTTATATAAAAATGCCAAAGCAAAATTTTGCTTCACCAGCTGTTCCGCTTTGTTGGCCACACCCAGAACTTCCAGAACAGGCTTCAAACGATCCCCCTGGAAAACCGCATCGGCTGCGGTTTGTGACACATCAATGGCGGTAGAAGGCGACAGGGAAACATGGGCTGCTGCCAGGGCTGGTGCATCGTTCAACCCGTCACCGACCATTAAGGCGGTATCCAGTTTTTCCAGCTCATCGCATTTATCGCGCGGGGTGCATTGAGCTTTCCAGTCGGTAATGGCCAACGCGCCTGCCACATGTTTGACAGGTTCGATCCGATCGCCAGATAGCAGATGAGTGGCATAGCCGCGGGTGTGAAGCTCGTTCAAAATTTCTTTGGCATCAGATCGGACATGATCGGCAAATTTAAAGCAAATGGGGTCTTGATCTTTGATGGCCAGCCATAGTTCCGGCCCATCGCTTAAGGGGGCATCTTCACGACCACACCAGGCGCGGCTGCCAAGGCGAATGTCATCCAGTTCCAACCCACAGCCCGGGACTTCTATCACATTGGATTTTATCGCAATATGGGGAACCGCACGGCATAATGCACGTGATAACGGGTGTTTGGACGCGCCTGCCAGACTGGCGGCCAGTTCCAGATGCTCGTTTGAAAGATCATCGCGGTTGACCAGTTCCGCACGACCCAGTGTCAGGGTGCCCGTTTTATCAAAGACGATGTTTTTTATCTGGGCAAACCGTTCAAGCGCGGTGCCTGTCTTTACCAAAATCCCTTGTCTTAGAAGACGACCGGATGCGATCACCTGAACGACCGGAACGGCCAAAGCAAGGGCGCAAGGGCAGGTGATGATCAGAACGGCAATGGCATGCAGTAACGCTTCGTTCCATAGTGCGCCATCGATAAAGAACCAGTAGACAAAGGTGATAAGCGCCAGGAAATGCACGACAGGGGCGTAATAACGTGCCACCCGGTCAGCAAGGGCGACGTAATTGGCACGCCCTGCCTCGGCTTCTTCCATCAAACGGACGATTTCGGCCAGCAGGGTGCCTTCGCCTGTGGCGGTGACCTTGATTTTCAGCGGCGCAGACAGGTTGGTGGTGCCTGCAAAAACCTGATCTTCCACCTTGGCGGCTGTCGGCAGGGATTCGCCAGAGATCAGGCTGGTATCAATGTCGGATTGGCCTTCGATGATGGTGCCGTCAATGGCGATCCGTTCGCCGGCAGCGGACAGAACCGTCATGCCCTCAACGACCTGATCTGGTGGGATCAGGGACTTTGTGCCATCGTCATTCAAGACGGTAACGGCAACCGCATTTAGACCCAGCAGATGTTCGGCTGCCCCGCGTGCCTTGCCGCGTGCCCGACGGTCCAGATAGCGTCCGATTAGCAAGAAGAATAAAAGACTGATGGCAGAATCAAAATAGGCATGTTCTGCCCCCGTCATCACTTGATAAAGGCTCATGCCCGCTGCCAGCAAGACGGCGAGCGAAATCGGCACATCCATATTCAGACGGCCGGACTTCAGTGCTGTGATGGCGGACCTGAAAAACGGGCGTCCGGCATAGGCGACAGCGGGCAAAGCGACAAGGGCAGACAGCCAGTGCATCAAATCACGCGTGGTTGCCAGCATACCTTGGGAATATCCCGCCCAGACAGAAACGGAAAACAGCATGACGTTGGCCGCCGCAAACCCGGCAACGGCCATGGCGCGCAGCAGTTCTTTCTCGCTCTTTTCATTTTCGGAATTGAGCAAACCGGGATCATACGGCACCAGACGATAGCCTAGGCCATTGATGATCCCGACCAGATGATTGGGATCAATCGCTGCATCTTGCCATTTCAGGACCAGACGGCGTGTTGACATATTGACGCGGGCCTGTAAAACGCCTTCCTGTTTGGCAAGCGCTGTTTCAATCAGCCAGACACAAGCAGCACAATGGATGCCTTCGACCATTAGATAGAGGGTTTTATGATTGCCGTCTTCTTCGATGATATGGGCGCGGTAATCAATGATGGCTTCATCTTCATCGGGGCGCAGTGCCTTTACATCTGGATCAAGGGTGCGGCGCTCGTAATATGTTTTGAGCCCCAGACCGTTGATCAGGTTATAGGCTCCTTCACAGCCCTTACAGCAAAAACCATCCCCGCCGTCTGAAACGGGGGGGATGGGATCACCGCAATGAAGACAAGTCTCTGTCATGACAATCGTTCAGTGAAATCGTTATTTAACGACGACACGTTCAACCAGCTGGTATTGACGGCCCATGCTTTCTGCATGAACGCGCACGTCCCATTGACCGGGCTGTGCCAGTGTCAGTTTACCAGTGACAACGCCGGGTTCAGAAAGTTCGGCCGGACCATCTACGTCCATGCCTTCTGATGTTGGGCGGATAAAGAAGGTATGTGCCTTTAATTGGTCAACCGGCATTTTGTTATGATCCAGGAACACGACCTTATAGGCCACATGGCGTTCCTTATCATTGGCATTCAGCGTTGTGACATCCAGTTTCACATCCCAGCCCAGGGCCTCCTGTGCACGCGCGGCGTTTACATTGTCATCATAAGCCAGACCCTTGACGTAATGGTCCTTGGTTTCCAGACCCGTCCAGCTGGAAAAGGCAAAATACATCATGATGCCGTTTACCGTGATGATGACGGCAAAAAATCCGACGAAGATCCAGGGGTACCACCACCCGAGTTTACGTTGTTTACTCATTATTTAGGTCCACGGAAAACTGTTGCTTGGCTTGAAATTTCGCCAGTTTCGACATCCTTGAGGATAAAGTCAATATCTGTTGAGGCACCATCCAGTTCCCCACGCGGTGCTTTCAGGAACAGTTTGAAGGACGCAACACGGTCAGCCTTGGCTTTCAGGGTCACGGTCTTCTGCGCTTTTTCTTCCTGACCGATCACATCCATGGTCACACCGTCAATGCCTGCGATGCTGAGTTCGTAGGTTTTGCCCACAGATTCCATATTTAAAATCTTATAGGTATAGCCGTTGCGGATGTCGCCGTCGGACAGTGTAACAAACAAAGGCGCACGATCGCGGATGATATTGACTTCCAGACGATCGCGGATACTGAGACTGATCATCAGAACGGCCGTTACAGCTGTCAGCAGGATGGCATAAATGATGGTTCGCGGACGGATCAGGTGGACCTGTTTGCCTTCGCCTTTTTCGCGGGCAATCATGTTGGTGTAACTGTCGTATGAAATCAGATTTCGCGGCAGTTTCAGGTTGTCCATCATGGTGTTACAGGCATCGATACAGAGACCACAGCCGATACATTCCATCTGTTGGCCGTCGCGGATATCAATCCCGGTTGGGCAGGCCTGCACACAGAGGCCACAATCCACGCAGTGACCGCGATCAGGGGAATCAAGGTTTTTCGCCCCTTTCATACGGGGTTCCCCACGCCAGGCTTCATAGGTTACGAGCAGGGAATCTTCATCGGTCATCACGCCCTGAAAACGGCCGTAGGGACACATGTAGAAACATACCTGTTCACGGGCAAAACCGGCCATGATGTAAGTCATGGAGGTCAGAACACCTAATGTGATCAGCGTCCAGCCGCCTACATTGCCTGTCAGCAGGTCTTTGGTGATGGTGGGTGCATCGTTGAAATACCACAGGAACGAAACGGCCATGAAAAGCGAGATCATCAACCAGATAGTATGTTTGGCCACGCGTTTCAGGAATTTGTTCATGCTCATCGGTGATTTATCAAGCTTGATCCGCTTGGCACGATCGCCTTCAATCCAACCTTCCACTTTCATGAACAGGTCTGTCCAGACGGTCTGGAAACAGGCAAAGCCACACCAGACCCGCCCGGCAATGGCTGAGGCAGCAAACAAGGAGATTGCGGCGATAATCAATAGGCCGGTGAGGTAATAAACCTCCTGCGGCCAGATCTCGATCCAGAAAATATACGCGCGCCGACCAGGCAGATCAAACAGCACAGCCTGGTCCGGAACACCGGGTCCCCGGTCCCATCTGACCCAGGCAAAGAAGTGGTAAAGCCCCAGAAATACCCACAACAGAATGGTTTTCCATTTGCGGAAAGGGCCGACAAATTCACGCGGGTGAACTTTGATGCGGTCTGCATAAAGAGGGCCTTTTCCATCGCCTTGATAGGCTTCGGGTTTACTGACTGCTTTTGCCATGTTTCATACTCGATCTATGGTCAACAAATATTGTCCCGAACCTATACTTGTTCGGGTAAATTAGCAATTGATAACCGTCAATTTGGCTGGCGAATTATCATTTTTTTTCCAAATAATTCTTATTTAGAAATTCTATCAAACCATTTGGTTTAATGGGTAGATCACCATATCGTAATATTATAAATCTTTAGAAATGATTGGTGATATATCCGGACATGAAAACGGCTGTCGCGAGTGTTTCACGACAGCCGTTAAACATGTTCGTCAAATCAAACGAAAGTGTCTTACTGACCGCCACCCAGAGAGTGAACGTAGATAGATACTTGTTTGATTTCTGTTTCTGACAGACGACCTGCCCAGGATGGCATGACACCATGCTGAGGCTTGTTGATCTGAGCCAGAACAGCGTCTTTACCAGCACCGAAGAGCCAGATACCGTCGTTCAGACGTGGAGCACCAAGGTCCTGAATGCCTTCACCTTCTTCGCCGTGACAAGCAGCACAGTTTTCTTCAAAGGCAACCTTGCCTTCTTCAGAAGCAGTGCCCTGACCAGACAGTGACATAACGAAGTCAGCAATTTGGCCAGCTTGTGCAGCTGTGAGGGTTTCATCTTCAACCAGGTTTGGCATGTCAGATGCACGTTCGTTTTCATGACCGGAACGAATACCATATGTTACGGATTCCTGGATTGCTTCCAGAGTACCGCCCCATAGCCAATCGTCATCAGCCAGAACCGGGAAGCCTTTTGAACCAGAACCGGAAGCACCGTGACAAGGTTGGCAATTTTCACCGAAAATCGCGGCACCACCTGCCATCGCGTAGTTCAGAAGTTCTGCGTCTTTTGCAACTTCACCAATTTCTTTACCTTCGAACTTTGTCGTCCAGGCCATACGAGATTTCTTAACTTCTTCCATCTCTTTGGCGTGTTCCAGTCGGTTCGTTGTTTCGAATACACCTTTGGCGTAATCGTTTAGCGTCGGCCAGGATGGGTAAACTACCCAGTAGCCGATTGCCCAAATGATCGTGACGTAAAAAGTTGTCAGCCACCACTTTGGAAGTGGGGTATCCAACTCTTTAATGCCGTCCCATTCATGGCCGGTGGTGTCTGTGCCCGTTACCGGATCCTTTTCCACGTTTGCCATACTAATCTCCTTAATCATCGTCCTGTAAGGGGATCTGAGAAGCTTCATCAAACTTCTTCTGGTTTTTGGGACGCAAAGCGAACCAAATGATCCCCAAGAACAGGAACATCAGCCAGACGACCCATAATTGTCGCCCGAGTGAGACTAAATCGTCCAAGCTCACGCTTGCACCTATCGAGCCATCTCGCCTTCAGGCTTGTACGTGGTGAAGTCCACCAATGTACCGAGCATCTGAAGGTAAGCAATGAGCGCGTCCAATTCAGTGATGGATGATGGATCACCATCGAAATCACCGATTACCGCTTTCGGATAGCGAGCCAGAAGCTCGTCCGTGTCGCCAGCTTCGTCACCCAGAGCCTGAGTTTTGAAGTCAGCTGCGGCTTGTGCGATCTGTTCGTCCGTGTACGGATCACCCGCAGCACGAAGTGCTTTCAGGTGAGCGCCTGCATCATTGAACGTCAGTTCTTTTTCAGACAGGAACTTGTACATCGGCATTACAGACTCAGGCACAACATCTTGCGGACGGATAAGGTGCGCAGTATGCCATGCGTTTGAGTATTTACCGCCTACGCGAGCAAGGTCAGGACCCGTACGCTTGGAACCCCACTGGAAGGGGTGGTCGTACATGGATTCTGCAGCCAGGCTGTAGTGACCGTAACGCTCAACCTCGTCACGGAACGGACGAATTTGTTGAGAGTGACAGAGGTAGCAGCCTTCGCGGATGTAGATGTTACGACCCGCAAGCTCAAGAGGAGAGTAAGGACGCATGCCGTCCACTTTCTCAATGGTTTGATCCATTGTGTAAAGTGGTACGATTTGAACAAGACCACCAATGGAAATGGTGATGATGATACCGATCGCCAAGAGGATCGTATTTTTCTCGAATATTTCGTGTTTCATATCGATCCCCTTACTCAGCTGCCGCAGATTGCGGTGCTACGAATTCGTCTTCTTCACGGATATCGCCGCCGATGGTTTTGATAAAGTTCCAAACCATGATCAGAGAACCGAGAACGAAGAGAACACCACCACAAGCACGGATTACGTAGTATGGATGCATCGCTTCTACAGACTCGATGAAGGAGTATTGCAGGAAGCCGAGGTCATCATACGCACGCCACATCAGGCCTTGCATGATACCGGAAATCCACATCGCAGTGATGTAAAGAACGATACCGATTGTCGCAATCCAGAAGTGATACGTAACCAGACGCAGAGAGTACAAACGTGTACGGCCCCAAAGTTTAGGAATAAGGTAGTAAAGCGCACCGAAGGATACGAATGCAACCCAACCCAAAGCACCAGAGTGTACGTGACCAACTGTCCAGTCTGTGTAGTGAGAAAGACCGTTTACAGCTTTGATAGACATAGCCGGACCTTCGAAAGTCGACATGCCGTAGAACGCGATGGAAGCGATCAGGAAGCGCAGTACAGGGTCTGTACGCAGTTTTTCCCAAGCACCGGAAAGCGTCATCAAGCCGTTGATCATCCCACCCCAGGATGGCATCCACAACATGATAGAGAAAGTCATACCAAGTGTTTGTGTCCAGTCTGGAAGAGATGTGTAGTGAAGGTGGTGAGGACCAGCCCAGATATACATGAAGACCAGCGCCCAGAAGTGGATGATCGACAGACGGTAAGAATATACCGGACGTTCAGCCTGCTTTGGAACGAAGTAGTACATCAGGCCCAAGAAACCCGCTGTAAGGAAGAACCCTACCGCGTTGTGACCGTACCACCATTGTGTCATCGCATCCTGTACACCAGAAGCCCAGATGTAAGACTTGGCGAGGCTTTCACCACCGAAGAAATAAACTGGCAGTGTAATGTTGTTACCCAGGTGAAGGACAGCAACAGTAATAATGAATGCGAGGTAGAACCAGTTTGCCACATAAATGTGGGAAACACGGCGTGTCATCACGGTACCAGCAAAGGCGACGAGATAAGCTACCCATACAACAGTAAGGAAAAGGTCAGCATACCACTCAGGTTCTGCGTACTCTTTACCCTGAGTAACACCCAGGACATAGCCGAGAGCCGCAATTACGATGAATGCTTGGTAACCCCAAAAAATAAAATCTGCCAACAGCTTGCCACCGAATAGTGGCGCGCGGCAGGTGCGCTGAACAACGTAAAAAGACGTTGCAAACATAATTGAACCACCGAAGGCGAAAATAACCGCCGATGTATGGACTGGGCGGACACGACCGAAAGTCGTCCATTCCAGACCTAGGTTCAGCGCCGGAAACGCTAATTGAAAAGCGATGAATGTTCCGGCGATAAAGCCAATGACACCCCAAAACGTAGCGGCGAGTACAAACTTACGGACAACGTCCTCGTTGTATACCACTTCGGAGGCACCAGTAGCTGTGGTCGCTTGGTTCATGCCGAACTCCTGTTCTTCCCGAAATTCGAACGCGTCAAAAGCTATCGTCTTGATTTCCAAAACACCCCCCAGCGTCTGGACCTCGACAACGATAGCTTTCTTTGCGTACGTGCTTCCAACTCGCCGTTTTTGACAATAAAAAGGCATAATTGGAAGGCTTGAATATAGCGCGGAATATATGGAGCGTTTTGATTTAAGTCAAATAGAGATTCCAAGTAACATCTAGTTTGTATTGATTATAAAGTGCGCATTGGTGTATTGGTAAAATAAACGCATTTACACAATATTTTTGTTGAAAAAACAAAGGGCTAAAAGAATGATACTTTAGTATCAAAAATCATATTATGGTCTAGTTTAGAATTGGTTAAATTATTAGGTATGACCATTTTTTACTTATATATTACTTATTTTCATTCATTGTTTACTTGAATATCGGGGATTGTTCTATAAGTTGCAAAGCATAACCACAACCGATTTGTGGCTAAGTTCTGCCTACTATATGCTTCCCCTTGTTTTTATCTTCTTTTCGTCCCATTCTTACCTATGGGTCAAAAATATTACTTAGGTTCTCTCGAACATGTTTCAGCTATTTTCCTATCCTATCCTTCGTCGCTGTGTTGGTCTTATTTCGGGCATAATTTGGCTGGGTGCCTGCGCAACCGATCAACAAGTGGATCATCGTGCAACGCCGGAAGCAGGCGGCCAATGGCAAATAAAATCAGCCGTTTCCGCAAAAAAATCGATGATTTCGGTGGCCAATCCTCATGCTGCGCAGGCCGGATATCGGATTCTACGCGCTGGCGGTAATGCCATTGATGCCGCAATTGCGGCACAATTGGTGCTGAATCTGGTGGAACCACAGTCTTCGGGAATCGGCGGTGGCGGATTCTTGATGATGTATGATCCGAAAATGCAGGCGGTTATCAGTTTTGATGGTCGTGAAACTGCACCTATGACGGCAACGCCTGATCTTTTTATTAAAGAAGATGGCAACAAAATGGGATTCTTTGAAGCAGCCGTGGGTGGTCGTGCGGTTGGCACGCCGGGCCTGGTCCATATGCTGTATGATGCGCATCAAAAATACGGCCGCATCAGTTGGCCTCTTTTGTTTGATCAGGCGATCAGGCTGGCGGAAAAAGGTTTTGAAGTTTCAGAGCGACTGCACCTTCTCATAAAGAAAGACAAGTTCCTCAAAAACGATCCGGTGGCGCGCGCTTATTTCTATCAGGAAGACGGCACGCCATTGCCTGTGGGACATTTGTTAAAGAATCCGGCCTTTGCTGATAGTCTGCGTGAAATTCAGAAAGGCGGCGCGGCAGCGTTTTATCAGGGGAAACTGGCAGACGAGATTGTCGCGAAGGTACAGAGCCATCCAACGAATCCGGGTCAACTGTCTTTTGCTGATATGCAACGCTATCACACGGTGATGCGTAAACCTGTTTGTCTGACCTATCGTGCCTATGACGTCTGCGGTATGGCCCCGCCCAGTTCCGGTGGGGTGACGGTCTCGGAAATCCTTGGACTGATGGAACAGTATGATCTCAATAATGATCCAAAACCGACCATCGATCGCGCACACTTATTATTAGAGGCCTCCAAACTCGCTTTTGCTGATCGTAATCATTTTTTGGCGGACCCGGATTTCGTCAAAGTTCCAACGGATGAATTGTTGACCAAAAGCTATCTGACCGGACGTCAGACCCTGATCCAGCATGACTCGGCCCTTGCCACGCCTGTGGCACCGGGTGGACCGTTTTTATATAGTCAGGCCTATGCACCGCACGACACGGATCATGGTGTTTCGACGACGCATATGAGCATTGTGGATGCGGACGGGATGGTGGTGTCCATGACCACCAGTATCGAAAATGCCTTTGGGTCGCGCCAGATGGTGGGCGGATTCTTGTTGAATAACCAACTGACCGATTTTTCGTTTGCGCCAGAAAAGAACGGTGTAAAAGTCGCCAACCGGGTGGAGGCAAGAAAACGTCCCCGCAGTTCCATGGCCCCGACCATTGTGCTGGATCATAAAACCCAAAAGCCCGTGCTGGCCATTGGCTCGCCTGGTGGGTCGCGCATCATCGGTTATGTGGCACAAAGCCTGATTGCCATTCTGGATGATAAACTACCGCTGGATCAGGCCCTGATGCAGGGCCATCTCACCAACCGTAATGGCTCCTCGGACCTGGAAAAAGGCACAGAAGCGGTTGTCCAAAAAGCCAAGTTGGAAGCCCTGGGCCATAAGGTTAATCTGAAAGAAATGACCAGCGGGTTGCATGCCATCCAGATTTTACCGGATGGCACGCTGATCGGTGCAGCTGACCCCCGTCGTGAAGGTGCGGTGAACGGATTCTAATTCTGCCCGCGCAAGCTGCTTAAGAAGCGATCCACATCGACGCTGAGGTGCTGGGACTGAATGGACAGGCCCGTGCTGACCTTGTTGGCCTGGGCGCTGCTGGTTGTGGTGTGGGTGGCGAGGTTTGAAAGCTCACCCAACAAGTCCCCGATCTGGTGAGAGGCTTGGGAGACTTCATGGACGCTGCGGGCAATTTCTTGTGTGGAAACCGATTGTTCTTCAACGGCTGCGGAAACGGCAGAAGAGATTTGGCTGACTTCGCCGATGGTGGCATGGACCGCACCGATGGAATGGACGGTGTTGTGGGTGCTTTCCTGAATGCCTTTGATCAGGTCGCTGATTTCACTGGTGGCCCGTGCGGTTTGTCCGGCAAGGTTCTTGACTTCGCCTGCCACAACCGCAAAGCCTTTGCCTGCTTCACCTGCGCGTGCGGATTCCACCGTGGCATTGAGGGCCAGAAGGTTGGTCTGATTGGCGATGGAATCGATCAGGGCGACCACGTCACCGACTTTTTCCGCGCTGATCCGCAGGCCATCCACAGCTTCGCGGGTAATTTCGGTGCGCTGGACGGCCCGGCTGACGACTGTGATGGAGCGCTGGGTCTGGGCGGAGATTTCTTCAATGGCTTTGGTGAGTTCATCCGCAGACGAACTGACCATACCGATATTTTCAAGGGCCACAGTGGCGGCACCAGACGCCGTCTGGACTGCATCTGAAATTTTCAGTGTGCGGTCTTTCATTTCAGACGATGTTTCCGTCAATTCTCCGGATGAGAGCTTCACATCGCGTACGATCCCTTCAATGGTCTGGGAGAAATTTCGCGACAGGTCATTGATGACCGTGCGATGTTTTTTATCGATGACGTCATAATAGGTGCTGATCACCAGTTCCATATCCATCATGACGGCTTTGGTGACGGCGGACAGGGCCTTGATGGCTTTTTTCTTTTTCAGTTTATCAAATATCAGGTTCTGAAGGCCGATCAGGGTGTAGCTATAGCCGCCCATATACCAGCGTGGTTCCAGTTTGATGCGCACATGGGCGTTCGCGATCTGGCTGACCCGTTCAAAATAGGTCTCATCAAATGTTCCGCTAAAGAGTAAACGCCAGTGGTTGGTTTGGGCCTGGATCAGCCGTTCGATATTGTCTGGGCATCCGATCATATCATTTAAATGATCAATCTCTCCGACATGTTGATAAAAGCCTTTCAACAGATCGGGCAGGCCTTTTTCAATAATCGGCCAGGCGATTTCCAGCTGTTCCTTGGTTTTCTTATCAATCTGGTAAAAGGCGAGGCGACGTTGACCTTGAGATTTCATGACTGATCTGCTCCACACATGACTTCTGGTTCTTGCGAATAGCCTGTGGTTATTAGATCAGGGTTATGTGACTCTGATATGACTCAAAGATTGTACTTTTGTACCAATGATAAAGCTGAATGTTTTGAAGGGCTTATGTAAAGTTCTATCATTGGAACACATATGGCGCGTTGAAAGGCTTTTTATCCGCTTAACCAAGAGTGTGCGATTTTGAAAAAATCAAACGATAATATTGAGGTAATAGCCGCGTGGCACATCATCTCGCAGTGGCTCTCCAGACGCCAGCAGGCGGCGCAGGCGTTCTAGCGCCCCGCGAATGTCCGGCCCGTCGCGGCGACCGATTTTGGCAATACGCACCCGTTCTTCCCGGTCTGCACCGTAAGATCCGCGGTCCGAGACGACTGGCTGGGTTGAAGAACCCGATATGCGTGTAGTTGATGACATGGCTTTATTTTACGCCAGACGATGCGAAAAGAAAACTTAAAAAACCTTGAACTTGGCTCGTTCGGTCACGGCCGGGACGATTTCCTGTTCGCGGACTTCATGGAAACGTTTAAGTGTCCATTTCACGGATGGAAAGGCCAGGTCATCCCAGGGGATGTCATCCCAGTCAAACAGGGCAACTTCCAGGCTTTCTGTTCCGGCCTCAAAATGTGGACTTTTCATGGGTGCGCGGTGCATCATCATGACATGTCCGACTTCCGGGACTTCATAAACCCCGATGATGTCCTGAATCTCTACATCAACGCCGGCTTCTTCATAAGCTTCACGTGCCGCACCTTCAGCCACCGTTTCATTCAGTTCCATAAAGCCAGCCGGGAAGGTCCATTTGCCCAAGGATGGTTCAATGGCACGGCGACAGAGCAGGAACTTATCTTCCCAAGTGCAGACAGCGCCGACCACAATGCGGGGGTTTTGATAGTCGATGAAACCACAATCCGGACAGACCAGACGTTCCCGGTCGTCACCGTCAGGAATTTTCTTGATGCTGGGGCCGTTTAATTTTGTATTATTCATAGACGACAGTCTGCCCGGCTTGGTCTTTGAACGCAAGCCGGGAAATGACTTAGGGCTTTACGGCCTTTGCAACAACATTTGAAGTTAAAGAATCTTTCTTAATGTTTTTTAAAACTGATCAATCTCACGGCCTTCCACACCATCCGTTCAAAGCCTGCGTCGCCCCACGTCCCATCGGGTGGGTCAGTACGATCAGCAAAGGCGGTATCGGCAATGTTGCACCTTTTAGTTTTTTTAATGGAATTGCGCAAAATCCACCGCAGCTAATGATTGCGATCAATGGAAAAAGTAAGCATGCACCCTTGAAAGATACCTTGCAAAATATTGAAAATACGAAAGAATTCGTCGTGAATATCGCAACGTACGATCTGAAAGATGCGATGTTCCGCACAGCTGCCCCCGAACATCCCGACACGGATGAAGCAGGGCTCGCCGGGCTTGAAATGGTGCCGTCAGAATTAATAAAACCCGCACGGATTCAGAATTCACCGATCAATCTGGAATGCGTTTTGACCCAGACAATTGACCTTTTAAGCGATAGTGATGACGAAAAGAACACAGCTATCTTTGGGCATGTGGTTGGTATTCACATTGATGATAGGGTGCTGGTGGACGGCAGGGTTGACTTGCAAAAAGTTAATCCCATCTCGCGTCTGGGCTATAAAGATTACGCCACACTGGGGGAGATTTTCCAGCTGGATGCGGTCTGGCGCAAAGGATAAATCCGCAGAAATTGCATCCATACATTTTTTTACTTGTCAAAAAGCGCATCATTCAGCACTGTGATGCACATTCTTGAAGAAGACGAATAAGGTTTACGGCCATGGCATATGACAGCAACAATATTTTCGCAAAGATCCTGCGCGGGGAAATCCCATGTGACAAGGTCTATGAAAGCGAACATGCGCTGGCCTTTAAGGACATCAACCCGCAGGCACCGGTTCATACGCTGGTGATCCCGAAGGGTGCCTATGAAAGCTATGATGACTTTTCCCAAAATGCGTCTGAAGCTGAAATTGTAGACTATATCCGCGCTATTGGTGTGGTGGCACGCGAAGCTGGTGTGGTCGAAAGCGGTTATCGTATTCTGTCCAACATCGGTGATGAAGGTGGTCAGGAAGTCCCGCATCTGCACGTACATGTGTTTGGTGGCCGACGACTGGGCAGCATGATTAAACCGGCCAATAAAGTCTAAATTCGATCCTTTGATATTTGATCAGGGGGTCTTCCCCTGATGCAGAAAACAGGATTTTCGGGGGAAGATCCACTTTTTGTAAGAAAGCTTCCCCGATGGAACATTCATCTCACATCACACGCGGACTGTTTGTCATGGCGCTTGGCATTGCGTTCATGAGCATGATGGACGGGTTTATCAAGCATTTAACCTCCCAAATCTCTGCCCCGCAGGTTCTGTTTTTCCGTTCCCTTTTCGGTTTGGTACCTGTGGTGGTCATCGTTTTGATGCAGGGCGGCTTGCGTTCAGTTAAAACCAAACGGCCGTTTTTGCATTTTGCGCGTGCGGTGTTGGGGGCAGTGTGTTTTGTTGCGTTCACTTTAGGTTTGCGCGATATGTCTTTGGCGAACGCGCTTGCCTTGTGTTTTTCTGCGCCATTTTTCATGGTGGTTTATTCCAAATTTTTGCTTGGTGAAGATGTTGGCTTTCATCGCATCAGCGCGATGATTGTCGGCTTTATGGGCGTGGTGATTGTTCTGCAGCCTGATGAAGGAATTTTAAGCACGGGTGCGCCTTACATGTTGATTGTGGCGGCTGCCTTTGGTCTGTCCCAGGTTCTGGCGCGTAAATATGCGGCGTCAGAAAGTGCGGGTAGTTTTTCGCTTTGGACGACGATGGGGATGACCGTGTTTGGCTTCTGTCTGATGCCGTTTTTCTGGATTGATATGTCCATGGAAACGCTTTTGTGGTGTTTCGTCATGGGGGTAACAGGCGGGATCGGTCACTATTTCATGGTCGAAGCGGTACGCCTTGCGCCCACAGCGGTGGTCAGTCCCATGGAATATACCGCGCTGATCTGGGCAGCATTGATCGACTGGATGTTCTGGCAGCATTACCCCGAACAGGCCACACTGGCCGGATCCATGGTGATTATTGCCAGTGGTATTTATATTTTATGGCGCGAACGCCTGCATCAAAAAGAAGGAATAGCCTGATGGATATCAGACCGATGACAACAGAAGATAAAACCCAATGGCGCGAGCTTTGGGGAGGATATCTTGGTTTCTATAACGTGATGTTGGCTGAAGAGGTCACAAAGGGCGTGTGGGATCGTCTGTTAAACCCGGACAATCCCTTGCGTGGGTTTGTCTGTGTGGAGAAAGGCAAACTCATTGGCTTCACTCATTATTTTTTCCACGGCACCACCTGGTATCCCTCAAGCTATTGCTATCTGGAAGATTTGTATGTGGATCAGTCTGTGCGTTCCAAAGGGGCGGGTCGGGCGCTGATTGAGGCTGTGAAAGAAGCTGCGAAAAAAGAAGGAGCGGCCAAACTTTACTGGCATACGGATAAAAAGAACGAGATCGCCCAGGCGCTCTATAACAAGGTCGCGACCCTGTCGGATTATGTAAAATATGATGTGGTGTTGTGAGTCTACTTTGTGAGCTGTTGTTCCATTTAAAAAATTGTCATCCCGGCCTTGTGCCGGGACAACCCTTGGAAGGCAGTCATATTGCCATTAACTGATTGTCCCGGCACAAAGGCCGGGATGACAATGTTTTGAGCGGGATGACCACTATTTGTTCAATTCGAGCGCCCGGTTATAAACCTCACGCTTCTTCAAGCCTGTCGCATCAACTACTTCCTTGACTGCATCACGTACAGACAGCCGGGAAAGGGCGTTTTCCAGCAAGGCGTCCAGGTCTTCTGCGGTGGTTTCGTTCTGGGTTTCATCTGGTGGGCCGATGACCAAGACGACTTCGCCGCGGGGGTCTTCATTCTCATACATCGAAGCCAGCTCGGGCAGGGCCGCGCGGCGGACTTCTTCGAATTTCTTGGTGATCTCACGGGTCACTGCGGCCTCGCGGTTGCCCAGGACCTCAGCCATGTCTTTCAGGCAGGCCGCGACTCGACGTGGTGATTCAAGGGTGATCAGGGTGGCATTGATCGATTTGACTTCGTCCAGTACTTTCTTGCGTGCTGCCGTCTTGTTGGGCAGAAACCCGAGATAGAGGAAGCGATCGCTGGGCAGGCCCGATAAGACCATGGCGGAAATGACAGAACTGGCGCCGGGCGCAGTGGTGTAAGGCAGATTTAATTCGGCGCAATCGCGCACGAGTTTATATCCGGGGTCATTGATCAGCGGCGTGCCCGCATCACTAACCAGAACAACCACTTCCCCGTCATGAAGTTTTTGTAAAACTTTCGGGCGCATTTTTTCGGCGTTATGTTCATGATAGGCCACGGTTTTCTTTCGTGAAATACCGTGTATCATCAACAGCTTACCTGTAACACGGGTGTCTTCGCACAGGATTGTATCGGCATTTTTCAACAGATTCAGCGCACGCAGGGTGATATCCTGAGCATTGCCGATCGGGGTTGCGACGATATATAGACCAGCAGTGACTTTACTCAATTGCCCCGAGACGCTACTCTCTGTTGCAATCTGACTATCTTCCTGGAGACCCGATGTTTCATTTTCGCCGTTTATCTGTTTTGCCATTGCTGTTCTTTATCACTTTGGTGTTAAGCGCCTGTGAGACTGTAAATCCCCCGAAATGGTGGGAAGTACCGGGTACCACGCCTGCCCCGCGCGGTCCAGCCCCAAGTGGGACCTTTGATCCGACCGCACAGCCGCGTGCAGGCGCAGAAATTCCACCATGGGATCCGTCCCAACCGACGGTGCAACAGGAAGATGCGCAGGTCAAGGCCGAAGAATGGATGACCCAATACGACGCCCGTGGTGGCGTACGTGCGGCGCGCGTCGGCTTGTTGCTGCCATTGACGGGGCGTGCCTCCAAGGTCGGTCAGCAGATCATGAATGCGGCGCAATTGGCCCTGTTTGATTTTGCAGGCCCACGTTATGAGCTGTTGCCCTATGATACGCAAAGTACGCCGGAAGGCGCCATTCAGGCGGCGCAATATGCAATTTCTGATGGGGTGTCGATCATCATCGGCCCGCTTCTGTCCCAATCGGCACAGGCGATCTCACCTTTTTTGCAGGCTGCCAATGTAAATGCGTTGGCCTTTACCAATGATTCAACCGCTGCCAGTCAGAATGTGTTCGTCCTGGGTGTGCGCCCGGAAGAAGAAGTAGAACGCATCATCAATTTTGCTGCCCTTCAAGGCTCCACCCGGTTTGCGTTGCTGACACCAGCAGATGAATATGGCGTTCGCGTGCGTGCAGCCTTTGAATCTGCTGTTGCGGCCAATGGGATGGAAGTTTCCAAGATCGTTCAGTTCCTATCTGGTACGGATGATCTGGCCGCGCTTATCCGCGAAATGGCCGATTATGACGAACGTCGCAAAGAATTGCTGAAACAGAAGAAAGAGCTGGAAGGCAAGACGGATGCCCTGTCTGAAAAGGCACTGGAACGTCTTGAATTGCTGCAAACCGTTGGCGATGTAGATTTTGATGCTTTGCTGGTCGCCGCAGGCGGCAGTACGTTACAGACCATTGCCGCCAACCTGCCTTACTTTGACGTAGACCCGAAAAAGGTGCGTATCCTTGGGACCAGTCTGTGGGAAAATAACTGGGTTCATGCGGAACCTGCCTTGCAGGGCGGATGGTTTGCTGCGCCAAGTGCGAAAAATCGTACCGATTTTGTCAATCAGTTCAAGGCCGTTTACGGACAGAACCCGCATCGTCTGGCAACCCTTGCTTATGATGCGGTTGCTTTATCTGCCGTGCTTGCCAATGAAGAAGGCGAAGCCGATTACAGCCGTGAAACTTTGACCGACCCGGCAGGCTATCTGGGACGTAATGGTATTTTCCGTTTGCATCCTTGGGGGTTGGCGGAACGGGGCCTTTCTGTGATGCAGGTTCAGCAACGCCAATTTCGTGAAATTTCCCCCTCACCCAACAGTTTTGCCCCTGTGACGAACTAAGAAGGATCGCAGCGATGTCAGACTATAAAATGCAATCATTCCGGATGGGTGATCTGATTCTGGAAGAAGGCGATGCACCGCGCTGTGCGTATGTGATCAAATCTGGTTCCGTGCAGATCATTAAAAAGCGCCGCGATGGGTCCGAACTGGTTTTATCTTCCCTGAAGCAAGGCGATATCTTTGGCGAAATGGGGTTGATTGATGCCGAACCACGTTCGGCCAGTGTGCGCGCAACCGATGATGTGTCTTTGATCGTGGTGGATGCCCCGACCTTTAAGGAAAAACAGGATGCGCTGGATGTTTTTTCCAAAAAACTGGTGCAAACCCTGATTTCGCGTCTTCGGGTGCAGAACCAGCAACTGGCGGATTTGACAGAACCATCCAGCCTGTTAAAGGCGGCGCAGAAAGGGCAGATTGATAAAAAGGGGTCTTCCCATACCAACGTTTTGATCAAGGACGATTATCGAGAAAAAACTGACTTTGGCAGTATCCGCTTTTTGATGGGAGATGCCAACCCGCAGGCGCGCCAAGGCATCAAAGGTGGTCTGCATATGCAGGGTTTCCGCGAGATTGATGATATCAGCAACCCGAATGACTTTAAGAAACGTGTGGCCAATGAAAGCTACGATCTGATTTTGATGGATGGCAGTTTGGGGGTTCCTCATATCGCAGAAGTCATTAAAAATATCCGTCATGGCAAAACCTCGGTCAGTCCGTTCTGTGTGATCTTTGGGGTGATTGATCAACCTGATCCGGCAACGTTGGAAAAACTGGCTGAAGCAGGGTTGGATGATGTGCTGGTGAAGCCAGTGGCTTTGGGCAATATTATTGACCGGGTAGAACGCCGGATTAAACAGCGCAAACCCTTTGTGGTGACGCTGGAATATGTTGGCCCGGATCGCCGCAGTGGCAAGCGCCCCAATCAGGAAGTCATTCCCTTGGTTCAGGTGCCAAATCCGCTGGCCTATAAAGCTCTGCCGCGCCAGGACGCCAAGGAATTTGAAGCCAGCGAAAGACAGGCGCTGATGCGTATCGAAGAATTAAAGCTGGAACGTCATGCAGTTCAGATCGACTGGCTGCGTGGCAAGATCGCAACCCAACGTGCCGAGGGTCAGAGCACGGAATTTTTTATGGAAAAACTGATCACGGTGACAGGTATTCTGATAGAACGTCTGTCTAAAAAGGATGAGAAATCCCCGCAAATTCCGGTTTGTGAAAATATCCTGTCCATGATGGATGATTTCGAAGCGGGCATGGCGGAAATGGACGGTCAGGACTGGGAAGATTTCTCTGCCCTTACCCGTCGTCTGCGTACAGAATTAAAACCGGCTACTTAACCAGTTTTTCCAGAACCGCATTTAAGCACTTGCGTCCCTTATCAGTGGTGCGCAGGTGATCATCTTCCCAGATGACAAAATCATATTCCAGCAGTTGGGAAAGGCCTTCGGTATCCACACTTTCGGTGAGTTTACGTGCCGTAATCTGTTCAAAATGGTTGGCTGAAATGCCGTCTTTCAAACGCATGCCCATCAGCAACAGTTCAATGATACGCTCATCCATATCAAGGCTTTTGCGTTTTTGCTCCCCCGATCCTTTTTCGAACACGCCTTTGAGCCACAGATCGGGCTTGTAAATCTGGTGGATGGCCTGATTCTGGCACCGGCTGTGCGCACCGGGGCCAATGCCGACATAGTCATCGCCCTGCCAGTAAATCAGATTGTGGCGGCTTTCCTGACCCATGCGGGCATGGTTTGAAATCTCGTAAGCGGGCATGCCTGCGCCTTCCAGAATATCCTGGGTCAGATCAAACATGTCTGCACCCAGGTCTTCATCGATGGCTTCCACGCCGTTTTTATAGAAGTCTGTCCCCGGCTCTATCGTCAGTTGGTAAAGGGAAATGTGCCCGGCCGATAGTTTAAGTGCCTCTTCCAGCTCTGCCTGCCAATCATCCAAGGTCTGGTCTGGTCGAGCATAGATCAGATCAAAGCTATAGCGATCAAAGTTTTTGGCCGCCAAGTCAAGGGCAGTGCGGGCCTCATCCATAGAATGCGCACGACCCAGAAATTTCAGTACTTCTTCGCGCAGGGACTGAATGCCGATGGACAGACGGTTGACCCCTGCTGATCGGAAATCGCGGAAGGTATGGCTTTCCACAGTTGTCGGGTTGGCTTCCAGCGTAATTTCCACATCGTCACTGAACCCCCACAGATTCTGGGTAGTGTTGATGATGCTTTCAACCGTGCTGGCTTTCATCAATGATGGGGTGCCGCCGCCAAAGAAGATGCTGGAAATTGTATGTCCGAAGGTTTCTGCATGGACACGCTTGAGTTCCTGTATATAGGCGCGTTCCCACATGTCTTCGTCAATGGCCTTTGCGACATGGGAATTGAAATCGCAATAGGGACATTTGGACACACAGAATGGCCAGTGGACATAGAGGCCAAAGGGGCGGGTGATGGAATAGCTCATGAGGGCGAGGAGTACCTGAAAGACCGATCAAAAGCAAATGATGGTTTGAGTCCGAAAATGGCGAGCCATGAGGCGGAATTCATGTAGACTGTTTTTTATGATTTTAGAACATGACATATGCTATCAGGCCTTAAAGACCCGCGATGCCCGATTTGACGGGCGATTTTTTACTGCTGTGTCTTCGACCGGGATTTTCTGTCGCCCGATCTGTCCGGCCACAACGCCTAAGCCGGAAAACTGTACCTTTTATCCGTCAGCCAGTGCAGCCTTGAATGCCGGGTTTCGCCCGTGCCTTCGGTGCCGCCCGGAAAGTGCGCCTGCCAGTCCAGCCTGGCTCGGCACCCAAGCTTTGGTCAGCCGTGCTATGCGTCTGATCGAAGAAGGTGCATTGGACGAAGGTCAGACGGTGGAAAATCTGTGTGATCGTCTGGGTGTGGGGGAACGCCATTTGCGCCGTCTCTTTAATGAACATCTGGGGGCATCGCCCAAGCAGGTGGCCCAGACGAGACGGTTGATGTTTGCCAAACGGTTGCTGGTTCAAACCACAGCCCCGATTACAGAAATTTCCTATGCCTCCGGCTTTAACAGCCTGCGTCGTTTTAACGATGCCTATAAATCCGCCTTTGGATTTGCCCCGTCACATGAGCGTAAAAACAAGGAAGAAACAGGGACCTTAAATGAGATTACCTTGCGTTTTAACTTTCGCATGCCTTATGATTGGAAGGGACTATTAGATTTTTTTAAGTCACGCGCGCTGAAGCCGATTGAGTGGGTGGAGGAGGAAACCTATCACCGCACTTTCATGTTAAAGGGCCAAAAGGCACAGATTTCTGTCAGTTGTGAGGCGGAAAAGAATCGATTGAAAGCGGTGATCACCAATGTGGCGGTGCCGGATCTGCGCGATATCGCCCAACGTATCCGTCGCATGTTTGACGTAGATGCCGACCCGCTGGCGATTGCCCATGATTTATCGAAAGACAAGGTTCTGGCCCCGGTCATTCAGGATCATCCGGGTCTGCGCCTGCCCGGTGCGTGGGATGGATTTGAAATTGCCGTGCGTGCCATCATTGGTCAGCAAATCAGTGTGAAGGGGGCGCGCACCATTTGCCGGCGGCTGGTGGAACGGGTGGGCAAACCCTGTTTCCCGACCGCTGCTGATGTGGCTGAAACCGATCTGGAAGGACTGGGCCTGACCCAACGTCGGATCAAAACGTTGAAGAACCTTGCGCAACATTGGACGGATCTGGATGCAGGCAAACCTGTGGAAGAGACCATCAAGGATTTATGTGATCTACCTGGCATTGGCCCTTGGACGGCGCACTATATCGTCATGCGCGCCTTTGGGGAGCCGGATACCTATCCGGTGGCTGATTTGGGGCTGATTCGGGCGTTGGAAGGTCAGAATGTGCCTGCCACCAAGGCGGACCTGGAAAAACGTGCTGAAAACTGGCGACCCTGGCGGGCCTATGGTGCCCTTTATCTCTGGAGGCTTTATTAAGATGTTTATTGAACAGTTTGACAGCCCCTGTGGCACAATCTCCATTATCTTTGATGAAAAGGATGTGCTCTATCATCTGGATTTTCCCGATCAGGGGGATCGTCAGAACCGGATGATTGAAAAACGTTTTAAAGATATTGTGCTTGAAAAAGGCCAATCTGATCACATCAAAAGCCATTTGCTGGCCTATATGAACGGTGATTTCGCAGCACTTGATAAGATACCCTGTGATTTGGGCGGAACAGAGTTCCAAAACCGTGTCTGGCAGGCCTTGAAAGAAATTCCGGTCGGAAAAACCTATAGCTATTTGGAACTTGCCGAGAAAATCGGCAATAAAAAAGCGGTACGCGCGGTGGCACGCGCCAATGCGCTGAACCCTGTTTCGCTGATTTATCCCTGCCATCGGGTCATTGGATCAGATGGGTCTCTGACCGGATATGCAGGCGGGTTGGATCGCAAAGATTGGTTGTTGCGTCATGAAGGGGCCATATAGGCAAAGTGACTTATTGCATTTAGGATTGTATCGGCTACATTGAGCTTTAGTGAACCGATTTAGAAAGCTCTTTCCCTATGCTGCGCCTGTTATTTGCTCTCAGCCTTTTGATTTTTACCACACCTGCTTTCGCACAGGATGTGAAACTGACGGCTGAACAGATGGAACTGGCGGAAAAGCTGCGCACGTACTTGAATGGGATGCAGACTTTGAAAGGTAGCTTTGCCCAGATCAGTTCCAACGGGGATTATGCGGATGGCAAGGTTGTGCTGTCGCGTCCGGGTAAAATGCGCCTGACTTATAATCCACCACTGAAATCGGAAATCGTGGTGCGCAAAGGCACCATTATTTATCACGACAAAGAATTTAAGCAGGTGACTTATTATCCGCTCAGCGCCACGCCGCTTGAAGTTCTGCTGCAGGATAAACTTTCTTTCGAAGACGATGTACGTATCGTTGATCTGGCAGAGGCCCCTGGTGTGATTGAACTGATGCTGGTGGATCGTGATGATCCCGGGATGGGGTCAGTTACCCTTGTTTTTTCGACCGCGCCGATTGAATTGCGCAAATGGACGGTGGTCGATGCCCAAGGCATCATGACGCAGGTTTCCCTGCTAAATGCCCGATCAGGCGTAGAGGTTGACCCGAAGACCTTTGACTTTATTGATCCGAAATATAACCAGATCGATAATTAAGCTTAGAATCAAGGCTCTATAGCCATGCTTTAATTGCATGGCTGACATGCATAAATTGCATTAACGATTCACGATTCCAATTCCAATTTATACTACAGATCGGTTGTGTTGAGTGTACACAGCCCCTCATGGGTGGTTCCCCTGCCGCCCGACCGCTCTCACATAATGAGAGAATCCTATAAGCGTCCGACACCCCCTAGTCGGGCGCTTTTCTTTTCTGCTATAAGGGGAGCCGTTTTATCTCAGATGGGGAAAATCCATGAAGCTGGTCACCTGGAATATCAATTCCGTACGCATTCGTCTGGAACATGTCAAAAAACTGGTTCAGGACCATAACCCGGATGTGATCTGCTTCCAGGAAACCAAGGTGCGCGATGAACAATTCCCACTGGAGGATTTGCAGGGTCTCGGCTATCCGCACACCCATTTTCGGGGCGAAAAAAGCTATAACGGGGTTGCGATCCTGTCGAAAATCCCGTTTGAAGGAACCGATGGCCTTTCCTGGTGTGAGCGCGAGGACAAACGTCATGTGAGCGTGGTTCTAGAAGGGGGTGTAGAGTTGAACAACTTCTATATCCCGGCTGGCGGGGACGAGCCGGATGCAGAGAAAAACCCGAAATTTGCCCATAAGCTTCAGTTCCTGGATGAAATGACAGTCTGGTCTGGTGATCGATATGCTGAGGATAAAAAACGTATCATGGTCGGTGATTTCAACATCGCCCCGCTGGAAACCGATGTGTGGGATCACAAGAAACTGAAAAACATCATCACCCATACCGCGATTGAAATTGATCGTCTGGATAAGTTGCAGGCCTCCGGTCAGTGGGTAGATGCCATGCGTATGCATATCCTGCCGGATGAAAAATGCTTTACCTGGTGGAGCTATCGCGCCCGCGACTGGCGTGCCTCAAACAAGGGACGTCGTCTCGACCACGTCTGGGTCACGCCAAACCTGAAAGACGGGGTAAAAGCGTGTGAAGTTCTGCTGGATTTGCGCGGCGAAGAAAAACCGAGCGATCACGCCCCGGTGCTTGTTGAGATTGCACTCTAGTCTATAACGTTCGGCACGTCTTTTTTGTGGATGAAGTAATCCATGTAAGTGGTGCGAAAGGGGATATTTCCGCCGTTCCATTCTTCATGGTATTTCAGGAACTGGATCAGCGCTTCTTCGGTGAAGTGCTGATTGATCCTTTCAATAATCTTCTGACCGAAAGCATCGTTCTCGCAGGCCACATAGACTTTTTTATAGATATCATGTTCGATGATGGGGTAGCTGATATAGTCATCCCCCAAGCCATCGCTGCGGCGTTGGTTGGTAATGGTGGTCGGATAACCGATAGTGTAATCCACCCGACCATGCAGCAATAAACGCAGGTCAATATGGTTGCGTCCCCCTGATTGCTGCACCAGATTTTCTTTGTTCAGATACGGTTTCAGATAGGGATAGAGAACGGGATATCGGCTCTGACCTGCGTCATTGTTAAAGATCAGTCGCATGGTAGCGAGCTTGAGGTCTTCCTGTTTCAGTAATTCTTCGATGGATTGCGGTGTACCCGGTACTCCGATGCGTCGTTGATGGCGCTTGGGAAAGATCAAAACATGCGGCGGCGTGAACGTATAGCCCTTGGACAACAAAAGCTTATCCGGGAAAAAGCCACCCCATAAATGGGCCGAACAGCGCTGTGGTTTGAAGATTTCCGTGCTCCAACGAGGGACATTTACATATTGAATATGATGATCATAATCTGGCAGCCATTCCATAAAATGTTGCAGGAATTTATCGGCATAGCCTTGGTTTTGAAGGGGGCCAGTGCGCACGAATTCAGGGGGGAGATCCCAGATCAGCCAGGTGATCTTTTCTGTGGCAAGCGCAGGCAGGCTGACCAGAAAACAACCTAAAAAGACAAGCTGTTTCAGCATGGCCGGCCCCTATTCCATCCCCAGAAAGGCTAAGGCCATTCCGGCAGTGAGGGCCAGGGCCATAATCACCCCGTTACGGATGGAGACCCTGAAGCTGTTGGGTTGTTCTTCTGCCTGATGATGAACGGGTTGGGTCTGGGCCTCAATCGGGCCTTTGTCTTCCAGATGGATCGGGTGACCAGTGGGGGAAATATCTTTATTGCGCAACCAGCCAAAGACCCCGTCCATAATGGCGCTGTGATATTCCTGTAGGGATTTGCCTTCTTGCTTGGTCCATTTCAGCACTTCGGCGCAGGCATTGACATAGGCTTGTGCACCCAAAGAATTGGGGGAATGCAGAACAACCGGGCGTCCTAAAAAGGCACTTTCGGCGATTTTGGGTTCGACCGGAATGGCAGTCTGCAGTACCTGATGTTTAAAATGGGCGCGAATTTCCGTATCGACCAGTTGATGGAGCTTTTGATTCTGATCCGTCAGGGTCATCAGGATTCGGTAGTCCAGATCATGCGCAGCTTCAATTTTAATATCGGCAATAGATTGTTCCATCTGTTGCAGGCCTGCAATGGCGAAACTTTCACTTTGTACCGGAACAATGACATTCTGGGCTGCAACCAGGGCGTTCAGGCTGAGAATCCCGAAAGAGGGCGGGCAGTCGATGAGGATGAAGTCATGGGTGCCGTCATGTTCTTTTAGGGCTTCACGCAGCCAGAATTCCGGATCTTCATCATCAGAAGAAATGGTACTTAAGGCTGCCAGCTGAAAGGTGGCCGGTACCAGCGACACACCCGGCAGGTCGGTGTCAATCGCAACAGTTTCAAGGGGTTCTTCCCCTAAAATCAATTCGTAACTGCCATGCTTGATGGTTTTGAGATTAAGACCAAGCCCGGTGGCGGCATTACTTTGCGGGTCCATATCCACAATCAGAACAGAATTTCCACCGGCTGCAAGGCCGCTGGCAATATTTAGAGTCGTTGTGGTTTTTCCAACGCCCCCTTTATGGTTCATGACAGCAATGATGGCAGTCATTTCACACTCACCGTTCTGTTTTTATCAACCTAGATTAAGGCTTTAGTCTTTAAAAGCAAAGGAGCTTTTTGGCTGATATGTAATTTAACCTAATTGCAGGCGGGTATAAAGCTGGTGTAAATTCAATCCTGTGGGTCACTTTTGGAACAATTATAATTAACTTAAAGGGCGCAAGCTGAACTGAGGACTACCATGAGAATGTTACATAATCTGGGGATCAAAGCCAAAATTATGGTTTTGGTATCGACGCTTCTTTTAATCGCATTCATCGCCAATTTCTTTACGCTGACCAAGGTGACAGAGATTGGTAATGAGATCGAAGCTGTGGCAGAACGTGATATGCCACTGGTTGAACTGATTTCAAATATTGAAGCCCATCAGTTAGAACAAGCCATCCATTTTGAACGTGTTTTGCGCCTGACAGGTCTCACACTAAAGAATGATAAATTGCTACAGTCCGAGATTGATAAGTTTCACGATCTGGCAAAGAAGGTGGATAAAGAATTATTAGCAGCTGACAAAATTATTGCTGATTTTCTGAAACTGGACAGATTGTCGTCAGAAGAGCGTGCGGAATTTGAGACGCTTTTAAACTCTATCAAAAGTTTAGAAGTTCAACACGCAACGTATGACCATCATGTCGATGATGTGTTTAAGGGATATTTTGACGGTAGAACAGCCGAAGAGATGGCTGGTCTGATTGAAACTACAGCAAAAGAGGAAGATCAGATCACCCATGAGGTGGAAGGGCTTCTGTTTGAAATCGCGCGTTTCACCAAAGAAGCCTTGCTGGAAGCTGAACATCACGAACATGCGGTTGAAGATTTGATGCTCTGGACCGGGATCGTGTCTTTGGTTATCGGTTTGGTCTTTGGCTGGATCATCGGTCGCAATGTGGACCGTTCGGTTCATGGGGTGACCGTTGCAACCAACGGCTTGGCTCATGGTGATCTGGATACTGAAATCCCTTCCCAGGATTTGAAAAACGAGATCGGCGATATCGCCCGTGCCCTTGTGGTTTTTAAAGACAATCTCTGTGAAACCCGCGATCTGCGCGCCCAGCAGGAACTGGAAAAGAAACAGGCGGAAGAACGTCAACGCGTTGCCATGGCAAAGATGGCCGATACGTTTGAATCTGACGTGGGTGCGGTTGTGCAGACCGTGACTTCTGCGGCGACAGAATTACAGGCGTCGTCCACCCAGATGGCAAGTACGGCAAAACAGACCAGTGAACAGGCTGCCATCGTGACCGGATCTGCCCAGCAGGCAAGTCATAACGTGCAAACAGTGGCTTCTGCGACAGAAGAATTAACCGCGTCCATTGGTGAAATTCGCAATCAGGTGGAAATGTCGGCGCAAGTTTCTGATCGCGCAGTGGGTGTCGCCCAACATACCACCGAAACGATTGAGGCGTTGAGCCAGCAAGTGGCAAAAATTGGTGAAGTGGTGGCGCTAATTACCAATATTGCGGAGCAAACCAACCTTCTGGCCCTGAATGCAACGATTGAGGCCGCACGTGCAGGGGAAGCCGGTAAAGGCTTTGCGGTTGTGGCGGGCGAAGTGAAAAATCTTGCCAACCAGACCAGCCGGGCAACCGATGAAATTACCTTGCAAATTACCCATGTTCAAAACGGCACGGGGGAAGTGGAACAGGCGATTAATTCCATCACCAATGTCATCACGGAAATGAATGAAATTTCGTCTAACATTGCCTCTGCCGTTGAAGAACAAAATGCGGCGACCGATGAAATTGCCAAAAATATTGATGAGGCCTCTCGCGGGACTGTGGAAGTAAGTGATAGCATTCAGACTGTTGAACAGGCGGCGACCGAAACCGGCAGTGCGGCCACACAGATTGCGGATGCCAGTGCAGACTTGTCTCATCAGGGTGAGTTCCTGCGCGAAAAAGTCGCAAGCTTCCTCAATCGGGTCAGAAATGACGAAGGCGAGCTTTCGATTGTGGAATGGGATGATGCTTACTCATACGGTCATGCGACCATTGATGCGGCAAACCAAAGTTATGTGAAAGGCCTGAACAAGATTTTCGCAGCCATGTTGTCCGGTGACAATATGCAAAGCGTGATGCATGTGCTGGATAACATCCATAATGACGCGCCTGCCCATTTTGAACAGGAAATGACGGTATTGGCGAAAGTGAATTATCCCGGACTGGATAATGTGCGCACGGCCCATAAGGACTTCCTGGATAATCTGACACATTGGTATAAAGCCTACGAAGGTGGAAAAACCGATGATATCACCGAAGCCTTTGCTGGCTTGCTTGGTTGGTTTAACGGTCATATTTCCCGTGTGGACGCAGCCTTTGTGCGTCAACAGCTGGCAATGAGCGCAGCGGCATAAAATCAGGACAAGAAAAAAGGGCGCTTCCTGACAGATCGGAAGCGCCCTTTTTTGTGTCGATTAATCTGGTCTTAGCCACGACGTGGCATCAGTACCCAGTAATCCAGATCCAGAACCACATCTTCGTGGTACTTGCCGTCTTCGTTTTTATATGGGAAGTCGCCAGCCGGATGGTCTTTTGTGGCGACCAGACGCAGGCGAAGCGCACCCATGTCGGTGCGGCCCTTGATTTCCTGTTTATCCAGAATTTCAGAATAAGCAAAGATAGTGTTGCCGGCGAAAGTCGGGTTGGCGTGTGCACCAGCGTTGATCGCTGCAACCTTGAACGCATTGCCCAGGCCGTTAAAGGACAGGCCACGTGCCAGTGAAATGATGTGACCGCCATAGATCAGACGCTTGCCGAACTGGTTATCTTTGGCTGCCAGCTGGTCAAAGTGAACCTTGGCTGTGTTTTGATAGAGACGGGTTGCCATCTGATGTTCCGCTTCTTCAATGGTCATGCCATCGATATGGTCGATTTTCTCGCCTACTTCATAGTCTTCCCACAGGTGAGGAGAGCCTGCCAGGTCGGTGTCGTAATTTGAGAAATCCAGACCTTCTGCGATCACCAGATCGTCAACCTCAACAACTTTTGCCAGTTCGGGAATTTGTGTTTCAGGTGTCGGGGCATCCAGATTTTTCTTTTTCACCATCACCCAGCGCACATAATCCAGAACGACTTCATCATCCTGATTGACGCCGACAGAATTGACATAAACCACACCGGATTTACCGTTGGAATTTTCTTTCAGTCCGATCACGGTTGAGGTGGTACGAACCGTATCACCCGGATAAACAGGCGCGCCAAAGCGACCTTCGGCATAGCCCAGGTTGGCAACCGCGTTGAGCGATACATCCGGAACCGTTTTACCAAACACCATGTGGAACGCCAGCAGGTCGTCCAGCGGCATGGCTTCAAAGCCAAGGTCGCGCGCGTTTGGCTCAGATGAATGGGGCATGTGGCGGAAACCGTAAAGGGCTGTGTAAAGCGATACGTCGCCTTCTGTTACGGTACGTGGTGTTGCGTGCACAATTTCCTGACCGAGGGAGAAATCTTCAAAGAAGTTACCCGGGTTGGTTTTAGTCATGGTGAGAATCCTCAAATTTTTTAATTTGAGGCTTTCTAGCATTTTTTGCAGCGCAATGAAAAGACTTTTTGCAGGTGCGATATTGAAATAAAATTACTCAATGCCGTTCTGCGAGCAATTTGTCCACCATATTGAGAAGTTCATCCTGACTAACAGGCTTGATCAGGGTTGCATCAAAGAAGACTTCGCTGATTTTCAAGGCTTCGTGGGGGGAAATGCGATCCCCGCCTCCGGTGATGACCAGCAGCTTTGGCGTATTTTCAAGACTGTGGGCGTGGGTCGCAACTTCAACGCCATCGACTTTGGGCATCAAAAGGTCGGTCACGACCAGGTCAAAGTCTTCGGTATCCAGATATCGATTGGCTTCCTTACCATTTGTTGCGGTGACCACTGTGTGGCCAGCAGCGCGCAATGTTTCTTCATAGACGAAGAGAATTTCGGCCATGTCATCTGCAACCAGTATATTTGCCATCTGCAGTCCTTTATCACGAAAGTGCTAAAGGAAAATATAATGTATTTTCAGGTAGTATTCATCCCATAAATGGGTGAGGGTAAATATACCTAGTCGCGCAACAAGCGTTCAACCGTGTCAGTTAAGGTCTTCTTTTCAATAGGCTTTACAAGCATTCTGTCGATGTTTGCGCCTTGCAACTTAAGCGCGGCATAAGGGGACATTTGATCGCCGCCACCTGTAATTACGAGAATTTTTGGGCGCGGGTTCAATTTATCGGCTTGTTCAGCGACATCGAATCCGTCTTTTTGCGGCATCATCAGATCGGTGATGACGATGTCATACTTCTGTTCTTCCAGACTGGTGATGGCATCGCGACCATTGGCCACACTGTTTACCTCATGGCCCGCCCCCATCAGGATGGTTTCATAGGCAAAGCGAATTTCAGCAATATCTTCTGCAATCAGGATGGCAGCCATTAATCGTGTCCGAATGTTAACAAACTAAAATATTAGCTTATATGATTTTACCGATCCGGTTCAAGGCCTCTTCGATGATAGGTTGTTCATGAACAAGGGCAAGACGAATATAAGCTGTACCGGGATTTACACCGGACTGGTCTGTCTTGGCAAGATAATTTCCCGGAATAACGCGCACACCGGCTTTTTTCCAAATTTCAAGGGCGGCTTCTTCACCGTTTGCCCAGCGTTCACGCACATCCAGCCAGAGGAAAAATCCACCCGCTGGGCGATAAAAGCCCAAGCGGTTGCCAAGGATTCGTTCTGCCGTATCAATCTTTTCTTTGTAAAGACGACGGTTTTCAACCACATGGGCGTCATCGCGCCACAGCGCTGCGGAGGCGGCTTGTAACGGCAAGGGCATGGAGGCCCCACCATAATTGCGCAAACCGACAAAATTCTTGATCAGATCCGGGTCGCCCGCCACAAAGCCGGAGCGCAGGCCCGCAGCACTCGATCGTTTGGACAGAGAATGAAAGACCAGCAGGTTTTTGGTTGATCCGGTTTCCTGTGCGACTTCCATAGCCCCATGAGGTTTGTCTGCATCATAAAGTTCGGCGTAACATTCATCCATAATCAGGGTGAAGTCATATGTACGTGCCAGTTCCAGGGCGTGTCGTAGATAATCCAGATCACAGACCATCCCTTGTGGGTTGCCCGGGGAACATAAAAACAGCATCGCCGTTTTTTTCCAGGTTTCTTCATCAACTGCCGAAAGATCAGGCATGAAATCATTTTCAGGACCGGCGGGCAGATAGACAGGCTGGGCTTCGTTCATGACGGCGGCACCGACATAGACCTGATAAAACGGGTTCGGGACTAAAACCAGCGGCTTTTCTTCCCCCTTCGCCACCCGTTCAATCAGCAAATTGCCGATCAGAAACAGGGCTTCACGGGTACCACAGACGGGCAGGACATCATCGGTGCTGATGAAATCGTCTTTCAGATCATAACGGCGATCCAGAAATTCTTTAATGGCGGCTTTCAGGTCCGGATTGCCTGCGATCGGTGGATATTTGTTCCAGCTTAAAGCGTTGGCATTGATGGTATCTTGTAACAAGGCAGGTGGCTGATGCTGCGGTTCACCAATGGACATGGCCAGCGGGGTGATGCCTTCGGGGACTTCATGATGGTCCAGCAGGTCGCGCAGGCGCTGGAAAGGATAATCACTAAGTTGGGAAAGAGAAGAATTCACCATGTCTAAAAGGCCTTTATGTCTGTGTCTGCCCTCTTATATCAGGCAAGTTTCGCATCAGGGCAAGCCCGATGATGAAAAAGATAAGAATGGTTGCCATCCCGGCGCGTTGCGACAGGAAGACATCGGTCATAAAAGCAACCAATAATGGCCCGATAAAGGCAGTGACCTTGCCTGATAAGGCATAAAGACCAAACAGTTCGGTATGAATATCTTTGGGCGCAATATGGGACATATAGGTCCGGCTGGCCGCTTGCGTTGGCCCCATGAAGAACCCAAGCAACAGCCCCAGGATCAGGAAGTGATTTTTATCTGCGACCAGCAAGGTGCCTCCTCCGATAAAGAAAATGGCGATCAGGGACAGGCTGATCACCCGTTTGGGCCCCCAGCGATCATCCAGCCAGCCAAAGAAAGCTGCCCCAATTCCGGCCGTGACATTTAGCCCGATGCCGAAGATGATCAGGTCTTTAAATCCCATATTGAAGGTCCCAGCCGCATAAATGCCGCCAAAAGCAAACAGGGTGTTCAGTCCATCGATATAGATCATGCGGGTGATGAGGAAGGAAAAGACGGTTTTATGATCACGCCAGTTTTTTAAAGTCGCCGTCAGGCTGGATAGGCCCTGACCAATGGCTTTGCTGATCGTTGTTTTGGATGGTTGATCCGGCACCAGCAGAAAAAGTGGCAAGGCAAACAGCGCATACCAAAAGGCAACGAAGGGACCGGAAATACGGATATGTTCGCTGGTGTCTTTATCCAGTCCAAATAAAGGTGTGTCAGTTTGCACAAACAGGACAAGCACAACAATCAGTCCCAACAGGCCGCCCAGATAGCCAAAGCCCCAGGACAGACCGGACAGCAGGCCCTCTTTTCCCGGCACTGATAAATCCTGCAGCATGGCATTGTAAAAGACCATTGCCATTTCAAACCCGAAAGTCGCCATTCCCACACACAAAAGCGCAAGCGCGATGGAACTGGTATCGGGCAGGGCATACCAGAGGGCAGCAGAAGAAAGAATACAGATTAAGGAAAAGAGAAAAATCCAAGGTTTTCGATGTCCGGTATGATCGGCAATGGCGCCAAAGATCGGCGCGCACAGGGCAATCATCAATCCGGCAGCCCCGGTTGCATATCCCCACAGGCTGGTGCCTGTGACTTCATCCGGTGCAATGGCCTTGGTAAAATAGGCTGCAAAGATGAAAGTGGTGATCACGGTCGGAAAGGCAGAATTGGCAAAATCAAAAAGGGCCCAGGCAATACGTTGAACGGTGGTGGCTTTCATCTGTTTTCTGCTGAATAATCAATAAGTACGAGTACTATAGTTGTTTTTTAGGGTGACGGCATACGGAAATTATGCGACCTTTTTACAGTCTATACCAGAAGTAGGGTGCCCGTGCGCGTCATAAGTTTCATATCAATCATTTGGTTTGCCATTTTTGGCTGCTCTCTGGCGTGGAGTGCGTCTGAAGACATCAAGATCGTGACTGCTGAACTGCCACCTTACAGTATCGAAGTTGGCATGCGCCCTGGTCTGATGGTGGAAATCCTCAGCATGATTGAACATCGTCTCAAAGGAAGGCATAAGCCCCATTATTACCCTTGGCCACGTGCCCAGATGCTGACACGGGCCAATGCCAATCATATTATCTTCCCTTTAACGCGCACGCCGGAACGAGAACCGTATTATGATTGGGCGATCAATGTGATGCAGGTCGATTCGGTCTTTATTACGCTGGATGGCCGTAAACTGAGTTTGGAAGAAGCTAAAAAGCTTGATTTGATTACGGTGCAGCAATCAACACCCTTTGAAGAATTTCTGAAAAAAGAAGGCTTTATCAATATTGTCAGTTCGCCGCAACCGGCAGAGCGCCATTTGTTATTGTTGCAAAAAAAACGGGTGGAAGCCTGGTTCACATCGCGGGACCTGGCCCAATATGCTCTGGCTGAAAACGGCTTATCAGAAAAAGCGACTCTCAGTGAGCCTATGGAAAGTGGGCAGATTTATATCGCTTTTTCCAAACAATTTCCGCCTTCCTTACGCCAGCAATATATTGATGTATATAACGAGCTCAAGGAAGACGGATCCATTGCATATATTATGAAACAATATCGTTAAGATCAGTCAAAGACGATCTTTGGGCCTTGGTTGCCCGTCATTTGTTCCATCACTTTAAACCAGACTTTATCGGCGATGCCTTTATAGGCGGTGGCATGTTCGCTGTCTGGCTGGGAGGCGACGATGGGCTGTCCGCCGTCGGATGTTTCGCGGATTTGGATATCCAGTGGAATTTCACCAAGGAAATCAGCGCCTTGGGCTTCGGCTGTTTCACGCGCCCCGCCATGGCTGAAGACGTCGGTGCGCCCGCCACAGTGTGGGCAGGAGAAATAGCTCATATTTTCCACGATGCCGAGGACTGGAATTTCCACTTTGCGGAACATGTTCAGGCCTTTGCGGGTATCAAGCAGCGCAATATCTTGCGGTGTGGAAACGATCACCGATCCTGTCAGTGGTACTTTTTGTGCCATGGTCAGCTGGACATCCCCTGTGCCCGGTGGCATATCAACAACCAGAACATCCAACTCGCCCCAGTTTACATCACGCATCAACTGTTCAAGCGCCCCCATCACCATCGGGCCACGCCAGATCATGGCGGTGTCTTCTTCGACCAGGAAACCGATGGACATACATTTAATGCCGTGGTTTTCCAGTGGTTCCAGAATTTTGCCGTCCATGGAAACAGGCTGTTCACCTGCCAGACCCAACATCCGTGGGATGGAGGGGCCGTAGATATCTGCATCCAGCAAGCCGACTTTCAGGCCTTTGGCGGCAAAGGCAAGGGCCAGGTTGACCGATGTGGTGGATTTACCCACACCACCTTTCCCACTGGAAACCGCGATGATGGATTTAACGTCGGGCATCAGCTGGGCCTGGGCTTGTGGGGCAGCCTGTTGTTGTTGCTGTTGTTGTGGGGCTGCTGCTTTTTCAGCTGTCATCACAACGGTTGCACTTAGGACACCATCCATTGCGTGAACGGCATTTTCAGCTTCTTTGCGCACAGGTTCCAGTTCCTTGGCGCGCGACGGATCGCCGATATCCAATGTGAAAGCCACATGTCCATCTTTGCTTTGCAGGCCGACGACCATACCGGCGCTGACAATATCAGTACCTTTTGCAGGGTCATTAATCCCTTTTAAGGTTTCGAGAACTTTTTGTTCTAATTGGGCGGACATGCTTGAAAACTCCTTCAGACCGGATAAATATTATTTTACGCGTGCGTTGCGTTGCAAAAGCTGTTGCTGTCATATAAGACTGTTATAAGCGTTTTGCCAAGGGCAACAAACTACAACCTTTGTAGGATAGTTTTTCAGCAAAGCAACAAACGACAACCTTTGACTAATCTTTATAGGGAAAAACCCAATATGTCATGGAACAATCAGGGCGGTGGCCCGTGGGGCAACGGTGGTAATAACCAGGGCCCATGGGGTCAGGGACCAAAACGACCAAACGGTGGCGGCGGCAACGGCGGTGGGGGACCAACTCCCCCCGATCTGGAAGATATGCTGCGCAAAAGCCAGGAAAATATGAAAAAATTCATGCCCGGCGGCATCGGTGGCGGTAAATTGGTAACCTTGGGCGTTATCATTTTGTTGGGGATTTGGATCGCATCTGGTTTTTACCGTGTAAATACCAACCAACAGGGCGTACAGCTTTTATTTGGTAAATATGTATCTTCTACAGGCCCGGGCCTGCATTGGAATTTCCCGGCACCGATCGGGGATGTGTTGACACCACAAGTCACAAACGTTCGTAAAATCGAAATCGGTTCTGCTGGATCAACAGCTCGTTCTCAGCGTACAGCCAATGGTGAAAGCCTGATGCTGACAGGTGACCAGAACATTGCCGATGTTGAATTCGCGGTTCTGTGGAATGTGAAGGATGCGGCAAGCTTCCTCTTTAACATTCGTGATCCGGAAACAACGGTCCGTGCGGCTTCTCAAAGTGCGATGCGTGAAGTGATCGGTCAGATGAACCTTGAAAAGATCAACACGGGAGGCCGTGGTCAGATCGCACAGGAAGCACAGGACCTGATTCAGCAAATTCTGGATGATTACAAATCCGGTATCAATATCACCGGTGTGGAACTGGCGAAGGCTGACCCACCCCAAGCGGTAATCGATGCCTTTAATGATGTACAATCTGCCCGTCAGGATAAAGAGCGTAAGCAAAACGAAGCGGAAGCCTATCGTAACAAGATCGTCCCGACCGCACGTGGTGAAGCGCAAAAGCTGATTCAGGAAGCAGAAGCTTATAAAGAGCGCGTGATCAAGGATGCGGAAGGTGAAGCGAAACGCTTTATCTCGGTTTACGATTCTTACGCAGCCAACAAAGAAGTCACGCGTGAACGTCTCTATCTGGAGACCATGCAGGAAGTCTTCAAAGGTTCTGAAAAAGTAATTATCGATAGCGATCAGGGTGGCAGCGGCGTTGTGCCTTACCTGCCCCTGCCAGAACTGCAAAAACGTGCGAAGGGAGGCCAGTAATGCCTAAGAAATTTATTGCATTAATCGTATTGCTGGTCGGTATTGCGGGCCTTGCGTCCGGGATGTTGTTCAAGGTCACAGAACCTGTACAGGCGATTGTGTTTCAGTTTGGTGATCCAAAACGTGTGATCCAGCAACCGGGTCTAAACTGGAAACTCCCTTTCATTCAGGATGTACAGTATTTCGACAAACGTATCCTGAATCTTGATCCACCTGCGGCAGAACTGCCGTTGGGTGACCAGAAACGTATTATCGTGGATTCTTATGCCCGATATCAAATCACGGATCCGCTGAAATTCTTCCAGGCGGTACAGGGTTCTGAACGTGCCTTTGCGGATGCCTTTGGTCGAATTCTTAACCGTTCGGTACGTGATGCCATTGCGAAGGTTGGCATGGTTGACCTGCTGTCTGACAAACGTGTGGTTATCATGAATGAAATCACCGAAAGCGTGAGGAAAGCTGCACCTCAGTTCGGTGTGACGATTGTTGACGTTCGGATCGGTCGTGCCGATTTGCCGGCACAGATTTCTGAAAACGTGTTTGATCGTATGCGTACAGATCGTGTGCAAGAAGCCAACAAGCTGCGTGCGGAAGGTGATGAGATCAAACAACGTATTGAAGCGGAAGCTGAACGTGAGAAGACAGTTATTCTCGCCGAAGCGCGCCGTCAGTCCAACATCTTGCGTGGTGAAGGTGATGGCGGACGTAACGTGATTTTGGGTGAAGCTTATGGCAAAGACCCTGAATTCTTCCGTTTCTACCGTTCGATGGAAGCTTATCGCGAATCACTGGGTGAAGGGACATCTATGGTTCTGACCCCGGATAGCGAATTCTTCACATATTTCGGTACACGTAAGTAATTGATACTTTCCAAAAATGAACCCCCGTTGCTTTGGCGATGGGGGTTTATTTTTATCCCCAATTTTGTCATCCCCGTTTTCACTGGGATGACGATCAAGATGATAGTGATCACATTTATAACCAAGAAGAATCATCATGACAGATTTTCTCGTTGCCATCGGGCTGGCCATTGCGATTGAAGGCATACTTTATGCTCTGTTCCCCGATGGGATGAAGCGGATGATGATGCAAATCCTCGCCATGCCGTCCAATTCTGTGCGCGCCACCGGGATTACGATTGCGATGATCGGGGTGGCAATTGTGTGGTTGTGCCGGGGATAAAGGTCCTTCCTTTTGTAACAACCTGCAATATTCAGTTACATTTTTGCCCTTGGGGTGCCCAATTGATCGGTTAGCTTCATCATCAAGGCAAGCAATGCTTGCGATTTTCCCCCCACAAGATACATTGGTTTCAATGTTTCGAAGCATAGAGGCGAAGAAAGCAAAAATGAACAAGATGACGAGAAGCCCTCACAGACAGGCACAGGCAAAAACCTTTAATCCAACCTATTGGATCGTGGCAACCTTGATGGCTTTCGGGCTGTTAATTACCATGGTGGCGCAATCCCATGCACGATCCGCCCCTGACAGTTTTGCCGATCTGGCGGAAAAACTGTTACCGGCTGTTGTGAATATCTCCACCACCCAAAGTGTCGAGGCCCATGGCCAGATGCAGCAGGGTGTACCGGATTTCTTCCGGGAATTCTTTGAACGTCGTGGCGGTCAGATGCCACGTCCGCAACAACGACAGGCAACCTCTTTGGGTTCTGGCTTCTTCATTGATGCGAAAAAAGGTCTGGTTGTCACCAACAATCACGTGATCCAGGATGCTGAAGAAATCAAAGTGATCCTGCAGGATAATACTTCGCTCGATGCAGAACTGATTGGGCGTGACCCAAAAACCGATATCGCCTTGTTGAAGGTCGAAGTCAAAAAAGGCCTGAAACTGACCGATGTGTCCTTAGGTGATTCTGATGACATGCGTGTTGGCGACTGGGTTGTTGCTATTGGCAACCCCTTTGGTCTGGGCGGTACGGTTACAGCAGGTATTGTCTCTGCGCGTGGTCGTAACATTCAGGCGGGCCCTTATGATGATTTTATCCAGACCGATGCTTCGATCAATAAGGGTAATTCCGGTGGTCCGCTCTTTAACTTAAAAGGTGACGTGATCGGGATTAACACGGCGATTTATTCCCCAAGTGGTGGTTCTGTCGGTATCGGATTCTCTGTGCCCAGTAACATTGCCAAGGCGGTCATTGCTGATCTGTCTGAATTTGGTCGCACCCGTCGTGGCTGGTTGGGTGTGCGCATTCAGACGGTTTCTGAAGAAATTGCAGAAAATCTGGGTCTTGATAGCCCACGTGGCGCGTTGGTTACCAGTGTGGCTGATGGCGGACCTGCGCAAAAAGCCGGGATTGTCAAAGGCGACGTTGTGGTGAAATTCAACAACAAAGACGTTTCTGAAATGCGCAAACTGCCCCGCATTGTCGCAGAAACTGAAGTTGGCCAATCCGTTCCGGTCGAAGTCTGGCGCAAAGGCAAAATCAAGAAGCTTTCCGTAAAAGTAGGTGAGCTGGAAGTTGCTGAAAAGAATGGCGCGGTGAGCACACCAAAAGTTACCAAGACAAGCGCAACGATTGAAGAACTGGGTATGTCCCTGGGCAGCCTGACGGATAACATCCGTTCACAATTTAATCTGCCAGATGAAGCCAAAGGTGTGGCGATCCTGGATGTGGACGGTGATGGTCCTGCAGCGCAAAAAGGCATTCGTGCGGGTGAGCTGATTGTGGAAGTCAGCCAGAAAGAAATCAGCAGCCCGGAAGAGGTCAAAAAAGCGGTGAAAAATGCGATCAAGACCAAGCAGAAATCTTTGCTTCTCCTGATCGACGGGGAAGAAGGCCTGCGCTTCGTTGCGGTTAAACTTTCCAAGTAATCCGGGCTTGAATGGCACAACAGAAAGGGAGAGGTTTTCGAGCCTCTCCCTTTTTTTTGCGCTTTATATTCTTGAATAAGTCCAATATGCAAATTAGTTTCTGTAGAAACTATATTGATAGGGAGGTGAACAATTGCTATTGTCCTGCGCAGCATATGACCTTGGGAAGGGAAGAAGAATGAGCGACGATACCGTTAAATATATCCTGCCGGAAAACCGTATACCAAAAGCCTGGTACAATGTGGTGGCTGATCTGCCACAAATGCCGGAACCTGTCCTGCATCCGGGCACCAAACAGCCTGTGGGGCCAGCCGATCTGGAACCGCTTTTTCCCATGGCGATTATCGAACAGGAAGTCGCGACCACGCGTGATATTGAAATCCCCGAACCCGTGCGTGATGTTTATAAACAATGGCGCCCGGCCCCGCTTTATCGCGCGCGTCGTCTGGAAAAGGCGTTGGGTACATCGGCCAAGATTTTCTATAAATATGAAGGAGTCAGTCCATCAGGGTCGCACAAGCCAAACACATCTGTTGCTCAAGCCTTCTATAACAAAGAAGCCGGGATCAAGAAACTGACGACAGAAACGGGCGCGGGCCAGTGGGGCTGTTCTCTCGCCTTTGCTGCATCCCTGTTTGATCTGGAAGTCGATGTTTATATGGTGAAGGTGTCTTATGGACAGAAACCTTATCGTCGTGCTCTGATGGAAACCTATGGCGCACGCTGCGTGCCGTCGCCATCCACAGAAACCAATGCCGGGCGCACCATTTTGGAACAAGATCCGGACAGCCGTGGGTCGCTCGGGATCGCGATTTCCGAAGCGGTGGAACTGGCGGCCCAACGTGATGATACAAAATATGCGCTGGGTTCAGTGTTAAACCACGTATTGCTGCATCAGACCGTGATTGGTCTGGAAGCCATGGAACAGATGGAAATGGCCGATGCTGACCCGGATGTTGTGATCGGCTGTGCCGGTGGCGGTTCAAACTTTGGCGGGATTGCGTTCCCTTATATCGGGCGTAACCTGCGAGAAGGTAAAAACACCCGCATTGTGGCGGTGGAACCTGCGGCTTGCCCAACCTTGACACGCGGCACTTTTGCTTATGATTTTGGCGATACGGCGCAACTGACACCGCTGACCAAGATGCATACGCTGGGCGCATCTTTCATGCCACCAGGGTTTCATGCTGGCGGTCTGCGTTATCACGGTATGTCCCCATTAGTTAGCCATTGTAAGGAACTGGGTTTGATGGATGCGGTTGCCTATAATCAGGTGGAATGTTTTTCAGCTGCTGTGCAGTTTGCACAAGCCGAAGGGATTGTGCCTGCCCCTGAATCCAGCCATGCGGTGAAAGCTGCGATTGCAGAAGCGCTGGATGCCAAGGAAAAAGGCGAAGAACGCACCATTCTCTTCTGCCTGTCCGGCCATGGGCACTTTGACATGCAGGCTTATACAGACTTCTTCGACGGCAAGCTGGAAGACAAGCATTACGATGAAGCTTTGCTGAAAGAAGCTTTGTCGAAATTGCCTGAGGTCGGGTGATTTGAGATGTGTCCCGGCGTAGGCCGGGACCTTTTTGAGGCCGTTGCACAACGTTGAAAAGACCCCGGCCTGCGCCGGGGAACGGTGCACCTCTTTTTTCAATATGACTTTAAATCAAATCCAGCACATTTTCCGGTGGGCGGCCAAGCACGGCTTTGTCATCTTTGACAACGATCGGGCGTTCGATGGCGCGTGGATTTTCGACCATACCGGCAATGATCTGATCGTCGCTGAGGGCAGTATCGTCCAGCCCATATTCTTTGGCTTCTTTTTTGCGCAGAAGCTCACGTGGTGTGATACCAAGTTTGGCAATAATATTTTTTAATTCATCCGCGTCGGGCGTTGCGGTGAGATATTCCACAATTTCTGGGTTAACACCTTTTTCTTCAATCAATTGAAGGGTTTGGCGAGATTTGCTGCAACGTGGGTTGTGATATATAACAACAGACATGGATGATCTATTTCCTAAAGTGTGTAGATGGTAAGAGAGCACAATATCATTCCCTGAAATGATTTGGAACCGTTCAAAGAATCTTGTTGGATTCTGCTGGTGAAGAGGTGGCAGACATACTCAAATATGTTGAAAATCCATGAATAATCCTCCTGGAGAGGATAAAAAATCAATTTTTTTCGATTAATGATAAAAAAAAGCGGACAAGAAGCTTTCTTTCTAATAAATTTCTACAAAGCGATTATTCGCACTAATACCCTTGAGGTGTCAAAAGGCCTAAAAAAGGTCACACGGAAGGCTTAACAGGAGAAATACATGTCGTCGGGAGCACCAAAACGTCTCTTTAGCGCGGAACGTAAAATGCAACAGCGCCTTGCAGAACAAAAAGGTTCGCCTGCTGCTGTTGATGTGTCAGGCATTACAAATGAAGACCTGATGACCGCCATTAAGGCCCTGCAGTCTGAAATGATGATGCGTGCCGCTCGCGCCACAGATGCTGGTCCTTCACGTGCTGAAAAACAGGCTGAACTGGACGAAGCTCAGGATGACCTGGATGGCAAGCTTGATGAAGTGAACTTGTTGCGTACCGAAGTTCGCGCGCTGTCTCGCAGTATCCATGACACCAAACGCGAAATTAAAGCGTTGGGTATGAATGAGGAAGATAAATTCTCCATCGTGACTAACGAGCTGGATGAAATTGTGGCCGCGACAGAACGCGCGACAGAAACCATTCTGAATTCCGCTGAAAAAATTGATGATCTGGCGCAACAGCTGCGCCAACATTCTCCGGATCAGTTTGTGACCCAACTGACGGATGAAATGCTGGAAAATACCATTGCGATGTTTGAAGCCTGTAACTTTCAGGATTTGTGTGGACAGCGTACAACCAAAGTGGTTAACAGCCTGAAATTCATCGAAGAACGTGTCGATAAGATGATGGAAATCTGGGGTGAAGAAAACTTCGATACGGTTGATCAGCCAGACGATGTCCTTGCTGCTGAATCTAACCGTGCACCGGAAGGTGAGGAAATGCACGGCCCAGCTGAACATGGTGGTGGTATTTCACAGGCAGATATTGACGCGCTGTTTGATTAATCTCTCTATATCATTCTGAATCTTCTTTTTCAGAAAAGCCCCTAGTGGTACCATGAGACCCGAAATCATATTCACTTAAAGATGAATAGATAAATAACAGGTTGCTTTGGAACTGCTCGGAGACTTATATGTCAGCCGCAAATTATGCGTTTAACGATGATACTGCGATCGTCGTGGATGATGAGACTTTCTCATTGTCCATTGTTACTCAATTGTGCCGTGCCATTGGGTTTAGAGAAGTAAAATCGGAAAAATCCGTAAAAGACGGGCTTCTGGCCTTAAGGGTTTCGCCCCCTGGGTCTTCCCCCATCATTATTGCTGACTTTCGCATGCCGGAACATAACGGGCTGGAACTTTTGAAAGCCGTGCGTATGGGGGTTGTGCATTCAGATCGATCTTTACCCGTTTTAATGCTGACAGGTCACACGGACGCACAGTTGGTGGCCCTGGCCTTGAAACTGGATGTGGATGCATTTATCGCAAAACCTGTGTCCAAGGCAGCCCTTGAAAAACGCCTGATCCAGATTATGAATGGCACCCGGCAAGTCAAATCTGTGGAAGAATATGGCAAAATCCCGACCTACGTGCCCAGCATTGAAGATGTGGAAGAAGAAGTCGAAGAAGAAGTGGTCGATCGTGGTCATGTGGTTGAGGTCAAAGACCTGAAACCAGGTGATAAACTGGCTGCCCCGGTTAAACTGGCAGGCAATGGTAATGCGCTGATCGAATATGGCGAAGTGCTGAATGAACGGCTGATTGCACGGCTGAATGATCTGGAAGATATGGGCTCGGAACTGAGCGAGATCAGGGTTTACGCTTAGGTCAGGACCCTAATTATTTCATCGACCATTGATGATTGAGTTTGGTGAGATAGGCTACAATGTCCTTGCGTGCTTTTTCACCTTGTACTCGCACATTCATGCGGCTTTCTGCCTGTGGGTCATCATGTTTCTTTTTTAGAAAGCGAGAGGGGTGGATGAGATATTCTTCCAGCAAGTCAGGTGTCCAGACCAGATCCAGCTTTTTCAGCGCAGGTGAATAGTGGTTATAATTTGAAAGCGCGCCTGCTTTTCGGCCCAAAATCTGCGCAAGGTGAGGTCCGCGTAACTCATGCGTTGTCTCGGCTACATCATGGCAGGTGGCACATTGTCGCTTGAATAGCTTTTTCCCGGCTTTCGCATCCCCCTGAACTGAGGCCATTTCATCATCGCATCCTGATAACAGGAGGCCTGACAGAAAGAGCATCAGAAAAGGGGATGGTCTCATTCGTCTTCCAGCTTTTGCTGCAGTCGATAAGGGTGCGGTGGATAAACACCGAGGATTTTCACGTTGGTTGTGAAGAATTCAAGTTCTTCCAACGCAAGGCGCAGATTGCGATGTTCCGGGTGACCTTCCACATCGGCATAGAATTGTGCGGCAATGAAGGTACCATCGACGATATAGCTTTCCAGCTTGGTCATATTGACCCCGTTGGTGGCAAAGCCGCCCATGGCTTTGAATAGCGATGCCGGAACGTTGCGCACGCGGAAAACAAAAGAGGTTACCGGAATGCCGGCTTTCGGGTGCGGCACGATGGCTTCGCGCGACATCACAACAAAGCGTGTGGTGTTATGTTCTGCATCTTCAATATTTGCAGCCAGCGATTCTAGCCCATAAATTTCGCCCGCCAGTTCTGAGGCGATCACGGCCTTGGTTTTATCACCGGATTTGGCAATTTCCTTGGCAGAACCTGCGGTATCCACAGCGACAATCGGCCGGATATTGTTGGCTTTCAGGAAGTCACGGCATTGGTTCAACGCATGGACGTGGCTGTAAACTTCGGTGATGTCCTCTAGCTTTGTCCCCTTGATCGCCAGCAGGTGGTGGTTGATGCGCTGATAATGTTCCCCAATGATATGAAGACCTGATTCCGGCAGCAGGTGGTGGATATCAGCCACACGTCCGGCAACAGAATTTTCAATCGGGATCATGGCAAGGGCGGCATCCCCGTCACGCACGGCAGCAAAAGCATCTTCAAAGGTCCGGCACGGCAGTGTGGTCATTTCCGGGCGTGACATACGACACGCAAGGTCAGAATAGGCACCGAGTTCACCTTGGAAAGCGATGGTTTTGGCGGGGTCCTGCGGACGTGATAGTTCAGACATATACTTACTTCTTCAAAAGAGTGCGGGCACGGTCAAGATCGGCTTGAGTATCAACCCCAAGCGGAACCGTGTCAACGAGGGCAACATCAATACGCATGCCGTTTTCCAGGGCGCGCAGTTGTTCCAGTTTTTCACGGCGTTCCAATATACCGGGGGCCAGGTTAACAAAACGATTAAGCGCTTCGCGGCGAAAGGCATAAAGACCGATATGGTGATAAAGCGGCCCGTCGCCATAAGGTGCGGTTGCGCGCGTAAAGTAAAGCCCGTGGCCCACATTGGCACCTTCTTCAAAGGCACAGACCGCCTTGACCACGTTGGGGTTGGTGCGTTCGCTCTCTTCCGTGATTTCAGCCGCAAGTGTTGAAATATCAACCACGTCTTTACCCAGCGGGGCGAATACTTTGCGCACAATTTCCGGGTCAAGAGTGGGCAAGTCGCCTTGAACGTTTACAACCGCATCATAGCGCGAATCGGGGTCGATATTCTGCACAGCCTCAAACACGCGATCAGACCCGCTGGGGTGATCCGGTTTGGTCAGCACGGCAAGACCGCCTGCTTCGGTGATGGCATCGGCGATTTCTTTTTCTGCGCAGGCCACAACAACAGGCCCGATATCGGCTTCCATCGCGCGCCGCCAGACATGGACGATCATCGGTTCGCCATGGATATCCGCCAGTGGCTTGCCCGGCAGACGTTCAGAGGCCATGCGCGCAGGTACAACAATGATGGGATTTTTAGGTAAAGACATAAGCGCTACTCAATTGAATTTATTTGTTTGTTGTTTTAGACGATTTTACGCCGACCTCCAAGATATGAAATTTTTTGCGCAAACGCCCTTGACCTTTAAAAGTTTTTACCTATTTTTGAATGAGTATTCATTAATTGGAAAAACTATGGCCCGCCCCCGATCCTTTGACAAAGATACCGTGCTTGATCAGGTTATGACCTTATTCTGGGAAAAGGGCTATGGCGGGACATCCATGATGGATATCCAGTCTGCAACGGGCTTGAAGCCTGGCTCTCTCTACGATTGCTTTGGTGGCAAGCATGAATTATTTCTGGAAGCCATCGATCACTATCGCAAAAATGTGGTGCGCAAACGTTTGGATAAAATGACTGCACCCGGTCCTGCGCGTGAACGTCTGGAAGGTTTTTTCAATGATCTGATCGAATTTTCCCTAGGCGATGGGCGCAAGCTCGGCTGTTTGATGTCCAATACAGCCGTTGAACTGGCCCCCCATGACCCTGAAACCAAACATATCGTGCAGGATAATTTGATTGAAATCGCTCAATCTTTTGCTGATGTAGTGGAAGATGGCATCAACAGCGGCGAATTCAAAACGACAGAAAGCCCTGAAAATATTGCACGTTTTCTAACCAGCACGGTTCAGGGCCTGCGCGTGATGGCAAAAAGTGCCACATCCGAAGACACATTAAAAACCACAACCAGATTGGCCTTGCAGGTGCTTGGCTAATTTTTTTTGACAATAAATGAATGATCATTCAAAAACAGGAGTTAACTTGATGATTACCCCCCGCACAGAAGTCCCCAATTTTTCCGTAGACCTGCTTTCCGGTGGCTCATGGTCACTGGCTGACCAAAAACCGGAAAATTTCACCATGGTTGTTGCTTATCGCGGTTACCACTGCCCACTTTGTAAAATGTATCTTGGTAAACTGAACCGAATTGCGGAAGACTTGAAAGAAAAAGGCATCAATCTGATTGTTTTAAGCTCAGATACCGAAGAACGCGCCCAGATGGCGAAAGATGAATGGGAACTGGATAAGCTGGATATCGCGTATGGCTTGTCCATTGAAGATGCGCGCAAGCTGGGCCTGTTTGTATCAGCCAGCATCGGCACCACATCCACAGGTGTGGTGGAACCGGATCTGTTCTCTGAGCCGGGCCTGTTTATGATCCGCCCGGATCAGACGCTTTATTTTGCCGACATCCAGACCATGCCATTCCTGCGCCCGGACTTATCCGGTCTGCTCGCTAACCTGGATTTCATCCTGTCCAAAGGCTATCCGGCACGCGGTGAAGCTTAACTGATAAGCACGTCATCCCTGCGTAGGCAGGGATGACGTTTCTACGTTAAACAATGCCAGTCTCTCTGTTATAAAGGGACTGGCATTTTTATTTGAGGCGTAATCCATGATCAAGCGCATCTATCTGGCCGGACCCGGCGTATTTTATCCTGACCCCATTGCAGAGGGGGACCGGTTGAAAAAGCTTTGTGCGAATTATGGACTGGAAGGCGTCTATCCCATGGATGCGGGGCTGGATATTTCCAACATGACCAAACATGAAGCAGGGCTTGCAATCTATCAGGCCAATATCGACCTGATCAAATCTGTGGATGGCGTCATTGCAGATATGCAGGCTTTTCGCGGCCCCGGGATGGATGGCGGCACTGCTTTTGAAATGGGGTTTGCCAAAGCGTTGGGTTTGCCTGTTGTGGGCTATAACACCAAGGGTCACTACCTGAATAGATGTTCGGCCTATTATGACGGGTTGAAGCAGGAAGGCATTAATCGGGTGGATCCCTCTGGGTTAACCGTTGAAGATTTTGATCTGGTGGATAACCTGATGATGGCCTGCGGGGTTGATGCCCTGGTTGTGGATGAAGCGGCGGCCTGTCAGTGGTTTAGTGATCGTGTCGAAGCGGGCTGACAAAGGCAATATAGAAGCCCAGAATAATCGATAGAAAGCAGATGCTGAACAATGGACTGAGCAAGGTCACGATGTTGGTCGGTCCCAATCCTGTATAGGCAATCCATAGCGTTAGGCATTGCATGATGGTTGCGCTGATAAAGGCACCTGCAAACATGGCGTTGAAGGGTGATCCGGTCAACAGGCACCAAAGTCCGATCAACAGCGTTATAAAGGTCAGGCCCCACAGGGGATAGGTGATCATGCGTTCCCCATGCCACAGTCTGCGATACTGATCGACCATCATCTGCATAAAGGCAAGTGGGTCCTGAATGATGCGGGCATGGGCGAGATCAAGGCGCAGTTCGTTAGGTGTTTTATCCAAAAGCTGGGCTGCTTCGGTGATCTGGTAGTCTGCAAAATAATCTTCCACATCCGATTGGATGGATTGAAGCTTTACGATCCGTTCATCGAAGTTTTTGGACGTCCAGATGTCCTGACGCTTTTCATCCAGGTCTTTTTCAATCATGTCCCAAATCAGGGTGCGGGGGTCTTTTTCGGCGTAAGGCGTTGTTTGATGAGTTTCCATCAGGGCCGCGTTGGCGAAAATATGTGGCGCATGCGGCCGATCATTTTTGGTTTCATGCAGGGCCTTATGGGTTGCCCCTTCCAGACTGGTCAGTGCCAGACAGAAAAACAACGGCAGGATAAAGGCCTTGGCATAGGAACATTGGTTGTGCCGCGCGATCAGCGGCGCTGCCAAAATCATGACTACCAGATAAACCCAGCCGAAACATTCCAGAATGATACAGAGCCCAATGGAAGTCCCCAGACCAAACAGGTTAAAAAACCAGGCGCGTCCAAAAGCGGATAGGAAAAAAGCAACCGTCAGAACACTAAAGCTGATGAACAGGGAATGGGGCAGGATGGTATAGTGGGTGGATAGAATAAATGGATTAAAAAGAACTGGTAAGGCTATGATAATACCCAATAAATGGCTGTCGGTGTTTTTTCTGACACTGAGGGACAAGTAAAAAACTGCAAAAGCAAAAATCCAGATTTGAGCCAGAATCACATTGGATCGCTCCGGTGATATCAGTTCAAACAGATTCAAAAAAACTGGATAACCCAATGAATGCTGTGCAGAAAATTCGATATAGGAAAAGGATTCGCTTAACGTGACGGGCACAGACCAGGGCATCCACGTCAAATAAGCCGCAACCAGGATCGGCAGCAGACTATGGAAGAAGATGGCTCGTTTTGTCAGGCGAACACGTAACATTTATGGATTTACCCGCAATCAATATTTCGATAGCTTGCACAAAAAGCACTTAGAATGCAAGTATTTAGGCATATTTCTTCACAAATTGCTTCATTGACTTCAACACAACTTCCCGTGCCTGAAAGTGCGGTACATGCCCACAGGCCGGAACCATCACAGGTGTCGCAGAGCCGCTGGATTTTTCGACAATTGATTGAACTTGCTTTTGTGTACCATATTCATCATCAATGCCTTGCAGGACCAACAGAGGACAGGTGATCTTGCGAAGCATATGTTCCATATTCCAGTCGGAAAATTTTGGGGTTAGCCAAGTTTGATACCAACCCAAAAAAGCCTTATGTGTATTTTCAAAATGGTATTTTTGCAGTTTTGATTTCAAAACACTGACCCGTCCTAAAATACGTTGACGGTTTTAGGTTAAGCCCGTTGCTTTTGGCAGCGGGCTTTTCTGTGCATTTGGTTTGGCGTTTTCA
>NZ_JAWLVJ010000024.1:0-71008 GCF_033100395.1 Terasakiella sediminum
CCATTGAGCAAACCGACCAGATGCTGAGCGAGATGAAGAAAACATCTTCAGGCGTCGACTTCGCCATGCTCACCGTGATGGCCAAACAACTGCGCGACATGATCTCGCAGGGGTAAGGCTTTAAAAGGAAATCTGGGTCCCCGTTTTCACGGGGATGACGGTTTGTTTGGTAAGTGTCATTCCCGTGAAAACGGGAACCCAGCTTCTTTACCATCAAACTCACCCACCAGATCAATCCAGTTCGGATTATCTTTTTCAATCAATTCCAGCTTCCATTTGCGCCGCCATTTCTTCATGGCTTTTCCCGCGCGATAGCCTGATCCATGGATGGATATTCTTCCTGATGGACCAACATCTTCACATCATATTCATTGGTAAATCCCGCAACCAATCCGGATTTATGTTCCCCTAGCCGGCGTTCAATATCTGAGGTCACGCCAATATAAAGCGTGCCATTTCGCCTGCTCGTCAAAATATAAACATAGCCCATAAAAACATAGCTCCTTCCATCACCTGGAAAGAGCTATGCATGGATTTAACCGTTTTTTCTGGGTTCCCGCTTTTGCGAGAATGACGGGTGGTTAAAAATCAATCCCTCACCACAAACACGGAACATTTGGCGTGACGCACGACGCGCGCTGCGTTGGGGCCAAGCAGGTAGTCACCGAGTTTGGGGCGGTGAGAGGAAAGGATAATCAGGTCGATGTCGAGATTTTCTGACATGCCCAGAATTTCGTCATAGACCACCCCGTTATCGACCACACGCTGAACGTTGATGTGATCAGGGATATTTTCAGCAACAAATTCTTTCAGTTGCTTCTTCACCTCTTCAGTGGCCGTTTCCTGAAACCCTTTGGGGAAGAAGGAGCCCACGAGGGAGCTCCCGAAATCCGGAACCACAGTCATAACATGTAGACGGGTGCCAAAGGTTTCGCAGATTTGAATGGCCGAAGGCAGCGCCTTTTTCCATGAACTGGGTTCCGCCAGATCAATGGGCAGGAGGATTTCCTTATACATGTTTCAGTTCCTTATTTTGCTGAACAAGAAGATTTTGTGATGAACGACGGCGACGTTGCAGCAGATAAATCACAGCCAACAAGACAAAGGCCGGGATATAGAACAACTGCTTGGCCGGGCGGTCCGTTTTCACCCGGATACTTTCAATGGTGAAATCAGACGCGACACCAAGTTTATCTGCCGCACTGTCAAAGCGCACTGCATCCACCCAGATTTTGCCATCGCGTTTGATGACCGAAATCCCGGCGTTATCCAGACGTTCTGCCGCAGAAGCTTTCGGCCCCATAGGCAGGAAGACGGCCTTGTTGACGTCATCACCTTCAAGACTGATGCCTTCAACAATGATGGTAAGGTCGCCATTTTCTTCAATTTGTTCCACATGCTGGATCAGTTCGTTTGCGGGTTTATTTTCCAGCGGTGGGATGATCATATCCAGCCAGAAAGCAGGTCTGAACAAGGTAAAGGCGATCAGAAGCAATGCCAAAGTTTCCCACAGGCGGTTTTTCACCAGGAAGAAGCCTTGCGTCGCTGCCGCAAAGACCAGCATGGCTGCAATTGCGACTACGATCACCTGGATCAGATGAAGCGGTCCGGTAATGCCGATCATCAACAGTTCGGTGTTGAAGATAAACATAAAGGGCAGGATGGCTGTACGGATATCATACATGAACCCTTGCAGACCTGTGCGGATAGGATCACCTTGGGATATAGCAGCTGCCGCAAAGGCAGCCAGACCCACAGGCGGGGTATCATCGGCCAGAATACCGAAATAAAAGACGAACAGATGCACAGCGATGAGTGGCACCAGAAGGCCACTTGTGGTCCCCAGTTCCACAATCACAGGCGCCATCAATGATGACACAACGATATAGTTGGCTGTCGTCGGCAGCCCCATACCGAGCAAGAGGCTGATCACAGCCGTAAAGATCAGCATCAGCATGACTGAGCCACCTGAAATTAGTTCGATAAATTCTGTCATCACCAGACCGATCCCGGTCAGGGTGACCGTACCAACCACGATCCCGGCTGCAGCAGTTGCAACGCCAATGCCGATCATATTGCGTGCACCGGAGACCAGACCGTTAAACAGGTCCGTTGCCCCCTGAGACAAGGCTTCTTTTGTATCCTGGTTCTGGCGGAAAAAAGCGAGGAGCGGACGTTGGGTCACAACTACAAACATCATGAACAGGGTCGCCCAGAACGCAGAAAGACCGGGGGATAGCCGTTCAACTGTCAGACACCAGACCAGCACAACAACGGGCAACAGGAAGTAGAGACCTGACTTGACCGTTGAGCCAACGGGGGGCAGTTCGTCGATTTGATGTGATGTATCCAGTTCCGGGAACAGGGTTGCATATTTCACCAGCGCGATATAGGCCAGCACGAGGGCTGCAGCAACAACCCATCCGGTTGCAGCACCTGCATAAACTTTGACCCAGCCTAGCGTAGGCGGCAAAATCCAGACAAGGAAACCGAGGACGAGGAAGACACTTAAGGCTCCGATCAGGCTGCCCTTGATCCCCATCTTGTGCTTGCGTGGAAGGCCCTCAAGTCCTGCTTTCATGGCTTCCAGGTGCACAATGTAGACCAGTGCGATATAGGAAATCACGGCGGGCAGGAAGGCATGTTTGATCACTTCGATAAACGGCACGCCGGTATATTCCACGATCAAAAAGGCCGCAGCCCCCATGATCGGCGGGGTGAGCTGTCCGTTGGTGGAAGAGGCCACTTCAACCGCACCCGCTTTTTCAGACGAAAAACCGACCTTTTTCATCAAAGGAATGGTGAAAGTCCCGGTGGTCACCACATTTGCGATGCTTGATCCGGATATCATTCCGGTCATGGCAGAAGACACAACGGCTGCCTTGGCTGGCCCGCCTCTGAAATGGCCCATGAGGGCGAAAGAGACACGAATAAAATAGTTCCCGGCCCCTGCCTGTTCCAGCAAAGCCCCGAATAAAACAAACAGGAACACCATGGAGGTTGAAACCCCAAGGGCAACCCCAAAGACGCCTTCTGTTGTCAGCCAGTAATGGGACATGCCTTTGTTCAATGAGGCGCCACGATGTGCGATCACCTCCGGCATAATGGGACCGGCAAAGGTATAAAGCAAAAAGATACAGGCAACGATCATCAAAGGTGGGCCAAGCGCACGGCGTGTGGCTTCCAGCAACAGGATCATGCCTGTGACACCTACAGTAACATCCATTGTGGTCGGAATGCCCGGGCGGTTTGCCAGATCATCATAAAAAAGGAAAAGATAAGCCGCACAAAAGGCTGCGACACCCGCGATCATCCAATCCTGCAAAGGGATATAGCTTTTGGGAGATCTCTTGGTGGTGGGAAAAGCCGTAAAAGCCAGAAAGACTGCAAAAGCCAGGTGAATGGCGCGTGCTTCGGTATCATTGATCACGCCAAAGCCCAGCATAAACGGCAGGGGTGATGCGTACCAGATTTGAAAGACCGACCAGATAAAGGCCGTAAAAATTAAGACCTGTGCGGCAAGCCCGCTTGGCCTGCGTCCGCCCACATCGACGTCAGCCACCAGCTCTTCCGCTGATAACCTTGCCTCCTGTTCAGTGGCAGATGATGTTTTTTTGAACATGTTCTGTCTCCATGCCAGTCGTTTGTATAAGACTGTATTCGCCTGTGCGCATGAAAAATGCACAGACCTCCTGACACAGGGATATCGTAATGAGGTAGATAACTTTTTCTTAAATGTGAACACAATGTCGCGGAAATAGAGGGATTTTAAACAAGCGATCTATTGTTCAAATCCCGCAATATTTCATTCACAAGGACCCGTTACTTCTTTGGTCGATTTGCAAAAGGAGTATTTGATGAAACATCCCGATATCAACAAACTGAATGACCAGCTTATCCAGCTTTCCGTTCAGGCAATTGGCAAAATCGAATATCAAAGCGCAGGTGCCAAAGCAAATATACCCCTGCAACAGGTCAAAAAGTCCGTTGCAGCCATGGGCGCGCTTTCCTCCCTTCTGGCGCTGTGTGGTTTATACATTCATCACTATCTGCCTTATCATCGCAAATTCTCGCTGGCTGAGCTTTATGGCGCGACCGATTATCGCGAGAAAGAAAAACGCCTTTTAGAAGTGCTGGCCGATGTCTCAAGTATCAATGAACCACTGTTTATCCAGGCCACGCTTTTTGCCAAAAACATCCTGATGCTCTGTGAAATTGAACAATCGAAAATAAAAACTTCAACTGCAAATTCAACGCATTAACCCTTAATTGAGTAACTTAAGATATTCTGTACACATATCGGGATATGTTGTTCGTGATCATTGCTTAGTCTTTCACTATGACGCCTCCATCATAACAAAAATAAGGGGCGCGAACAGAGAGACACTATCAGAGTAAATGACATGATCTTCCGACTTGCGACACTTTTGCTTTTTCTTTTTCTTGGGACATTGATCCTTGTTTCCTCCTTCATTATCTGGACATCGTACCAGAACTCTCAGGAGACATTGGAGATTGAACAGTTAAAACAGGTGGGCAGAATCCATGACCTTTCTGAACAGTTTCTGGATTACAAGCTGCAAAATGAAGTATTAATTCTTGCAGATCTTTCCACCCAGCAGAGCCAGGACATTGCTTTCAACCTGTTCGACAAAGGGCTGGATCAATATCTCTGGAACTTCGCGGTCCGATTTGAACAAACCCCATCAGGTGAAACCACAAATGTCGAATATTTTGGGGAGATAAACCGCAATACTCTGCCTATTCGGGATCTGAAAAACCAATGGCAAATTCTGCCCTCTTCGCAAGGCTGGGTGCTGGTCTTTCAGAAAAAATTGCCGTTCAAGGGACTGAGCCGCAATGATCGCTTCATTCAGGGGGGCATCTATCTGGAAAATAATTCCAAACTGATCAACAGCATCATCGAAGCCAGTGGTGCCCATGCTCATGCGATTTACTATAAGGGTCAGGTTTTATCGGCAACCAAGCTTCTGGAGCCGGGTGTTGAAAAGCTGTTTGAAGAAGTCGTTCGCGATTTCAATCCCATCTTTTCAAACAGCAAAAGCGACTTTGTAGGTGACGTTCTACCCTTGCGAATCAATGATAAAATCAAAAGCAAAGGGCTTTATTTGATCACTGTGACCGTGGCTGAAGGCAGTGTCGCCTGGCGCAAAAACTTTCAGACAACCACCATCTGGAATTTGCAGTTCCTTGGCATAGTTTCAGCCTTGATCATCACGTTGGTGGTGCGCTTTATCCAGCATAAACATTTGAAACATCTGGTCAGTTTTTCATCCCGTGTTAATCAGGGGGATTATGAAACCAAATTTAAAAAAGGCATCATCAAGGAATTTAATGAAGTAGGAGAACTGATTGAAGAGATCGTTTCTCATGTGTCCAGCCAGACTAAATATCTGCAAAGCGTGGTGAAATCCACAACGTCGCCCATTATCGCGTTTGATCAAAAAGGTCAGATCACCATCTGCAATGATGCGGCCCGTAAATTCATGAAAAATGATTGCGACCATCCAGAACAGAAATCATTGAAATCCTGTTTTACCTGGGCGGATTATCCGGATTTCTTTGCTGCTGCCAATGCTTCGCTTCGTGGGATCAAGACCCCGTACCTTGAACTGGAAATGCCCATTCAGGATGAAAAACGTCAGGTTATCTGGAACATTATGCCTGTAGATTACGAAAAAAATGGCGTGGCCAGCGGGATCGCCATGGGCCAGGATGTGACGGACCGTCTGGAAACGGAAAAGCGCCTGTCGTTATCAGCCAAAGTGTTCGACAACACACAGGAAGCCATTTTGGTCACCGACACTAAAGGTAACATCGTAGAGGTCAATCGCGCCTTCACTCAGATCACCGGATATTCCCGCGATGATGTGATCGGGGCCAATCCCCGCATCATGAAATCCAACCGTCATGATGAGCAGTTTTACAAAGACATGTGGGAAAGCCTGCTGACCAACGGCTATTGGCGCGGGGAGATTTGGGACTGCAAAAAAGATGGGGAGATCTATCCCAAATGGCTGTCCATCAATGAAGTGCTGGATAAAAAAGGCAACCGCACCAATTTTGTTTCGGTCTTCACCGATATTTCACGACGTAAAGAAGATCAGGAACGTCTTGAAAAGCTCGCCCATTTTGATCCACTGACTGATCTGCCCAACAAAGTGCTGTTCTATGATCGTTTTGAAAATGCGCTTGCACGTGCCAAACGCAAATCAGAAGAACTGGCCGTGCTGTTTATTGATCTGGATAAATTCAAACAGGTCAATGACTCCATGGGGCATTTCATTGGTGATAAACTGCTGCAGGAAGTTGCTCAGCGCATCTGCACTTGTGTGCGCGAAACAGATACGGTATCACGCCTGAGCGGGGATGAATTCGCCTGTTTCATTACTGATTTTCAAAGTGAGAATTCTATTGAGACTGTGGCCTCGCGCATTGTGCAGTTACTGTCCACACCATTCTATATTGACAGCCACACCATCTATGTGTCTGCCAGTGTGGGCATCGCTGTTTATCCGATTGATGGGGAAAATCCATCTGATCTTTTGCGCCATTCCGACATTGCCATGTATCGTGCTAAAAGTCTGGGGCGTAATAATTTCCAATTCTTCACGCAAGAAATGAATGAACAGGTCCAGCTGCAATTGGAAATGGTGAACGATCTGCACCACGCCCTGACCGAAGATCAGATCATTCCGCATTATCAGCTGAAATATGATATGCGAAACGAGCAGCCTATCGGGGTAGAGGCCCTGGCACGCTGGAAAAGACCCGAGCAAGCCATGATCCCGCCGTCCAAATTTATCCCGGTGGCTGAAGAACATGGGTTGATCGTCTCATTGGGTGAATCCATCTTCCGCCAGATCTGCGCGCAGACAAAAGACTGGAATGATCTGGGGCTAAACGTTCAGAATATTGCCTTCAACCTGTCGGCCCAACAGTTCCGAGACAAAAAACTGACTGATTTTATTTCAGAGACCCTGTCCGCCCATAACTTGTCCGGTGAACAATTTGAAATCGAAGTTACGGAAAATATGATGATGGAAAATGTCGAAGAGGCCATTACCATTTTGAATAACTTCAAGAATATGGGTTTTAAAATCTCGATTGATGATTTTGGGACAGGCTATTCCTCACTGAGCTATCTGAAAAAACTGCCTGTCGATACCTTGAAGATCGATCGGTCCTTCATCCGTGACATTACTAATGATTCAGATGATTCCACCATTGTCTCCACCATCATTTCCATGGCGCAAAAGATGAAAATCTCGGTTGTGGCCGAAGGAGTAGAAACGACGGATCAGCTAAAATATCTGCAGAACCTGGGATGCGAAACTGCGCAAGGGTTCCTGTTTGGCAAACCGGAATGCGGAACGACGGTTCAGAACAGTTTTTTGATGAACCAATCGAAAAAAATAATGCATGGGTAGTCGTGTTGTTTATCGGTATTTTGCTGCTGTGATAAATTCGGAGAAACTTTCACACCAGATGACAACTGTTGTGTAATCCTCCAGATTGACGTCTTCAGGCAAATCAAGAATGAAGCCTTCAAAGGTCTTGATGTCCCCGATAACTTTGGCATCTCCTTTTATGGGCAGAAATTCTTCTTCATGTTCGACAAATTCTTTGACCAGATAAAGCTTGTAGTCCGGTCCTGGTGCAAGGCTTCCTTTATGAAGGATTTTGTCAGAGGTGAAACTGATGGTACCATCGCCCCAATGAAGAAAATCACTGCCTCTGAGGTCGCGGCTGAAGTGGGCGCTGAACTTGGCATCTGTGGACATTTGTTCAAGTTTGGTCACATCTGGTGAATTGGGCGCTGTTAAAATCGGCAGCATATAGATCCCCAAGGCAAAGCCAAAGAATAAGACCGCTGCATGTGAAATGCCGAAGAATAAGATTTTACGCATGTCTGACATAGCCCTTCGTTTTTAATGTCTGGTTCTTTTATAGAATCATCTTTTCATCGCGTGAAAGTCACATTCTTGTGAATTAGTATGGCGGTTCGTCATTTTCAACGTTATGGATAGAGCGAACGATATCAATAAATATGCTGCGCGCGCGGCTGGGCTGCGCTGTTTTGCGGGTGATCACCGCAACGCCCAGTTGGAAATGTTTCAGGTCTGTGCCAATGGCTTTCAGGAGACCTTGTTCAACATAAGGCTTGGCATATTCTTCTGGCAGGAACCCGATATATTGACCGGACAGCAGCAGGGGAATGCGTGATTCATAAAAATATGAAATGGCCGAGGTGTTCATTTCTGCCAGATGTTTATAGACTTCTTCATGGGGGTTCAGTCCTGCATGGACCAGTTTATACTGGTTAATTATCTCCGTGCTAAGGTCTTCTTCTTTGCAGGCATATAAAGGATGTTCCTGCCCGCAATAGAGATAGTTCATGTCAGTGAACAGGTGGATGTAGTTCAATCCATAAAGCTGGCGGTGATAGGGGATGATGGCGATGTTGGTTTTATTGTTCAGAACCTTTCTTTCCATCTCTGCCATATGTTCGACGTCAAACTGGATTTCCACATCCGGGGCGACTTCAGAATATTGTTTGATAATCTCAGGCAGTCTGGAACGCGTATCCGTTGCGATTGAATCGCTGATGGAAATTTTCAGGACACCGGAGGGACTGCCACATAAATCATTGACCGAGCGTCGGAATTTATCAATTTCTTCCAGCAACTGGCGGGTCTGTTCATAGACGATGGAGCCTTCTTCGGTGAGCGAAAAACCGCTGCGACCGCGCTTGCAGAGCTTCATATTCAATCGTGCTTCCAGGTCAGCAATATGGTTGCTGATGGTTGGGCGGCTGATCAGAAGTTCAGTCTCGGCTGCGGAAAATCCACCGCAATCTGTGACGGCTTTAAATATTTTTAATTGCTTTATTTCCAGGTCATTAACCTGACCGAGTAGGTTCTTCTTCATTTTTTCAAGGCTCATATGCGAAAAATGATTGGTTTGATTGTTTTAACATAAGCTCAGGTGTTACGTAAAGAAAACCAAACGTGAAAGTGGAGACCCCCGCATTTTAAAGGTCATTTCCCTGTGAGATAGTTTTGTAGTTGTAATGTTAAGTTTAATTATGAGGACAAAATGCTGACAGGGCTAAAGAAGAAATTTTTAATGTCGACCATGGCGATTGCGATGGGTGTAACTACGTTTGCTGCTGATGTATTGGCGGCTGATCACAACTGGCGTTTTAGCAATCTTTATGGGCGTGGGACTGCTTTTGGCGCCGTTTATGAAAGCCTCGCCAAAAATATTGAAGAAATGACTGATGGTCAGGTTAAAGTACAGGTGCTCTATTCTGGCGAAGGTGTTGGAACTGCAGGTCTGTTAAGTGCTGTAAAATCCGGTCTGGTCACCATGGGGGCCCCTTTCCAATCCATGCATGCCGGTGAACTGCCAGCAGGTGTTGTGGAAATCGGCCTGCCTGGGGGCACTGATGATCCGGCGAAACTGCAGGACCTGTTTCAAAATCAGGGTTGGGATAAAATCCTGACCAAAGCTTATGGTTCACAAGGCATGATGTGGCTGGAACCATACATTCAGCCTGCGGTGTACGTGCTGACCAAAAAGCCGATCAATTCCATTGCGGACTTCAAAGGTTTGAAAATTCGTGCCCCGGGTGCTTATGGTAAATTCTTGCGTAATCTGGGTGCATCACCGGTATCTCTGGCCTGGAGCGAGATTTACACAAGTCTGGCAACAGGTGTTATCGACGGTTCTATCGGCAGTAACATGATTGACCACCGCGACGGCAACCACGTTGAAGTGGCGAAATATATGTACCGCCTGCCATTGGCTGGCGCACAGGTTCTGCCAATTGTTGTGAACCGCAATGCCTGGAACAAACTGAGCGATGAACAAAAGACAGCTGTTCGAGCTGCTACGAAAAAACATGCTGAAGATCAGTTGCGTCTGTCACGTGAATGGGCAGGTGAGGCTGTGAAGGAAATGGAAGCAAAAGGCCTGAAATGGAGCCCTGAGCCGTCCGATGCAGATCGCAAAGCCTGGGCTGATGCGGGTGCTGGCCTGTGGGATGAATATGCAGAGAAAGACAAGTTCAGCAAAGAACTGATCGACGTGCTTCGTAAACAACAAATGTAAGCAGCGTTCCCTGCGTGGGCTGAGGTGTTGTTTTGTCTCCAGCATCTTGGCCCACTTTCTCTCTGAACAAGGCTAAGAAAAATGTTTTCCGAAATACTCAGAACCATCTGCCGGGCCATTGATTTTATTGTCAAAATGACAGGAAAGACAGCGGCGCTGTTGATACCTGTCATGACGGTAACCGTCGCTTTTGAAGTTTTTTCCCGATATGTGCTGAACAAGCCGACGATCTGGGCATTTGATATGTCGCTCTTTCTTTTTGGATATATTGCGGCGTTGGGCGGTGCATATGCTCAGCAGAAAAAGGCACATATCAATGTGGATATCCTTTATCTGCAGGTCTCCCACCAGGTGCGCAGTCTGTTCAATGTTGTTTCCTATCTCCTGGGCATTTTCTTTCTGATTTTGATTGTGCAGATGTGTTTCGGAAAGTTTGAAGAGTCTATCGAATTTGACTATCGCCGCTTAAGTGAATGGGCACCCCCTATGTATCATTTCTGGGTGATGGGTTGTGTTGCCGCCGGATTATTTATCGCGCAGTTAACGCGTGACCTGATTGTAGAAATTTATTTTTTAGTGAAGGGAAAAGCCCTTCTGGAGGAGGTCAGTCATGGGAATTGAGATGTTAACCCTGGTTTTGCTGGGATGCATTCTTGTCTTCTTTGCGATTGGTGCCCCGGTTGGACTGGCCCTTGGTGGCATTGCTATGGTTGTTGGCTATTTCGTGTGGGGGGATGGCATTTTTAATGTCCTGCCAACTACGCTTGAAGCAACCTATTTCAGTTTTATCCTGCTGGCCATCCCGCTTTATATCTATATGGGGCAGTTGCTGACAAAATCGGGCATTGGTGATGCGATGTTCAATTTCTCCCAGATGGTCATCGGTCGAATCAGAGGATCGCTTGCCATCAGTGTGATCGGGGTCTGTTCCATGATCGGTGCGATGGTTGGGATCATCGGGGCCGGGATTATGACCTCGGGCAGTATTGCGCTGAAGCCTATGCTTGATCGCGGTTATAACCGTCGTCTCGCCCTTGGGGTGATTATGGCGGGCGGGGGACTGGGCATTCTTATTCCACCCAGCATTCCGATGATTATGTTTGCTGCTTCGACGCAAAACTCGGTCGGTCGCATGTTTTTGGGGGCGATGATGCCTGCGCTTCTAACTGTTGTTTTGATGATGCTCTATGTGGCGCTGAGCTGTTGGTTCAAGCCAGAACGTGCCCCACTTGATAAAGAAAATGGCTTTGAAGAAAAAATCCCGACCGGGGTTGAAAAGTTCAAGATCGCCCGTGATGGTCTGTGTTCCATGCTTTTGATCGTTGCTGTTCTTGGCAGCATCATTACAGGTATCGCCACACCAACGGAATCTGGTGCAATCGGTGTTGTCGGGGCCATTATTCTTGCCATCCTGTTTAAACGCTTTAAGGTCGATATGTTTTTATCAGCCGGTTTTCAGACTGGTACGTTGGTCAGCGTGGCCATGTGGATCATCTTTGGTGCATCGGTGTTTAGCAACTTCCATCTGCTGATGGGGGTGCAGGGCATGGTTGCGGGCTTTACGGCAAGCCTTGATCTGCCACCAATCATGATCATTATCATGTTTCAGATCATTATGTTGCTGCTGGGCTTTATCATTGATGAATTTATCATTGTGTTGATGTGCGCACCTTTATTTACACCGATTGCTGTTTCGCTTGGGTTTGATCCGATCTGGTTTGGCGTTTTGATGATCATTAATATCCTGATCGCGGTTCAGACACCACCTTATGGATTTGCGCTTTTCTATCTGAAAGGGATCGCCCCGCCGGAAATCGGTATGTCGGAAATTTATAAGTCCGTTACGCCCTTTATCCTGCTGAACCTGACGGTGTTGGTCCTTTGCATGGTCTTCCCGCAAATCGTCTTGTGGCTTCCAAATCTGGTGATGGGGTAAGTGATGAATAAATTAAAGAAAGTACTGCTGCCAATTGATTTGTCTCACCCGAATCAGGTGCACTGTCTTCTGGATAGTGTTGTTGGACTAACCTGTGATCAAGAGATTGAGATTTATATGCTGTATGTGGATCAAAGTTTGGTTCATCGCGCAGGATATCCGCATCTGGATGAGAAAAACTTTGAAGATCACAGTGACAAGGCCGTTCAGCAGATCGAAACGTTTTTCTCTTACCTGCCCAAGCGGATCACAGGTATCGCCTTGTGCCGTGAAGGGGTGGCCCATGACACGATTGTGGAAGTGGCGACAGAATTGAATGTGGATGCTGTGATCCTGATGGCGCAAAAGCCTGGTTTAAGCAGTTATTTCATCGGATCGAATGCAGAACGGGTGGTGCGCCATTCCCCTTGTTCCGTCTTTGTCATTCGGGAGGATGAACCGGCCCATGCGTAATATGTTTTAAGAATGAGCGGGCGTGTCTGCCCCCTTAGTTGGCACCGCTAAGACGGTGTGAGTTTTCAAATTTTTTAAATGACTTGTCGGTATGCGAGGGATGCATATGCCCTTTCTTTGCCTGCTGTCAGACTAACCTGGAAGAGTAGAGAGATATTATGGCTTCAAATAAAGAACTGTTAGAGCGTCGCGTTGATGCGATTTCCCGTGGTGTCGGTTTCGTAACTGATTTTTTTGCATCACGTGCAGAAAATTCGGAGATTTGGGACGTTGAAGGGCGTCGTTTCATTGACTTTGGCGCGGGCATTGGCGTGTGTAACACAGGTCATCGCCACCCAAAAGTCGTGGAGGCTGTCGAAAAGCAGGTCGCGTCTTTTATGCATACCTGCCATCAGGTCACACCTTATGAAAGTTATGTTGAACTGGCAGAAAAGCTGAACAGGGCTGTTCCCGGTCCCAGCAAAAAGAAAACAGCCTTTGTGTCCACAGGTGCAGAAGCCGTTGAAAACGCGATTAAAATTGCACGTGCCTATACCGGGCGTTCTGCTGTGATTGCGGCCAATGGCGGCTTTCATGGTCGCACCTTTATGGGCATGGCCCTGACCGGGAAAGTGGTGCCATACAAAGCGGATTTCGGGAATATGATGAGTGACGTATTTCACTTCCCATACCCCAATGCGGTTCATGGTGTGACAGTTGATGATTCCATCGCAGCGTTGGAAAACCTGTTTAAATCCGATGTGGGGGCCAACCGTGTTGCGGCCATCATTTTCGAACCCACGCAGGGCGAAGGCGGATTTTACGTCGCCCCAACCGAATGGGTGCAGCGTGTGCGTAAAATCTGTGACCATCACGGTATTTTGTTAATCGCTGATGAAGTCCAGTCCGGGTTTGGTCGCACAGGCAAGTTCTTTGCCATGGAACATTACGGTGTGGAAGCGGACCTGACCACATCAGCTAAAGGCCTTGGCGGTGGTATGCCGATTTCTGCCGTGATCGGCAAAGCAGAAGTGATGGATGCCCCTAACCCGGGTGGCCTGGGTGGTACCTACGCTGGAAACGCGGTTGCGGTTGCGGCGGCAAATGCGGTTTGCGACATCATGTCTGATCCAGCTTTCCATGAACGTACAACCGCACTGGGGGAAAAACTGCGCGGTATGTTGAACGAACTGAAAGGCGATGTTCCGCAAATCGTGGATGTGCGTGGTCAGGGCCTGATGGTTGCTGTCGAATTTATGGAAGATGGCAAACCACGTGCGGATATGATCCCGTCCATTATGAAATATGCCAAGGAAAAAGGCGTGATCCTTCTGTCCTGCGGCACCTATGGCAACTGCATTCGCTTTCTGCCACCGCTGACTATTGAAGATGCGGTGTTTGATGAAGCTCTGACCATCATTGCTGATGCAATCAAGCAAGCTGTCTAAGGAAGGTATTGGAAATGCTGAATCTGAAAAATAAAAAGCTGCTTCAGAAGAAATGCTACATCGACGGCCAGTGGGTGGATGCGGATAATGGGGAATTTATGGCGGTGATGAACCCGGCAACGGGCGAGATCATCACTAATGTCCCCAAGATGTCACAAGCAGAAGCCAAGCGTGCCATTGATGCGGCTGAGATTGCACAGAAGAAGTGGAAACGTCTGGCGGGTAAAGAACGATCTGCAATTTTGCGCAAATGGTACAATCTGATCATGGCCAACCAAGAAGACCTGGCCCAGATTATCACCGCTGAAATGGGCAAGCCTCTGACCGAAGCCCGTGGTGAAATTGCCTATGGTGCCAGTTATATTGAATGGTACGCCGAAGAAGCAAAACGCATTTATGGGGAAACCATTCCAGCGCCATCTGATGACAAACGTATTATCGTGATGAAACAGCCGATTGGGGTTGTTGCCTCCATCACGCCGTGGAATTTCCCGAACGCCATGATCACCCGCAAGGTGGCACCTGCATTGGCGGTCGGCTGTGCCGTTGTGATGAAACCGGCGGAACAAACCCCGCTTTCAGCCTTGGCACTGTGTGTGCTGGCTGAAGAAGCAGGTCTTCCTAAAGGTTTGATCAACTGCGTGGTCGGTGACCCGATCGCCATCGGTGGGGAAATGACGGCCAATGACACCATTCGCAAAGTGACCTTTACCGGGTCCACGGCGGTGGGGCGTCTGTTGATGAAACAGTCATCCAGCACCATCAAAAAATTGGGGCTGGAACTGGGCGGTAATGCACCTTTCATCGTGTTTGATGACGCTGATATTGATGCTGCTGTGGAAGGGGCGATGGTGTCAAAGTTTCGCAATTCCGGCCAGACCTGCGTCTGCGCCAACCGGATTTATGTACAGGAAGGTATCTATGATGCTTTTGCTGAAAAACTGGCGGCCAAAGTCACGGCCATGAAGGTCGGCAATGGCGTTGAAGATGGCGTCATGCAAGGTCCGTTGATTGACATGAAAGCGGTTGAAAAGGTTGAAGAACATGTGGCCGATGCGGTGACCAAAGGCGGGGAAGTCATTTGTGGCGGACAACGTCATGAATTGGGCTTCAGTTTCTTTGAACCAACCATCATCAAGCATATTTCCCGCGATATGAAGGTTGCACGTGAAGAAACCTTTGGCCCGGTTGCGCCCTTGTTCAAGTTCAAGGATGTGGATGATGTGATCTCCCAGGCCAATGACACAGAATTTGGCCTGGCGTCATATTTCTATTCCAAGGATATGAGCAACATTTTCAGAGTTGCCGAAGAACTGGAATACGGGATGGTCGGTGTGAACACCGGGATCCTGTCCAATGAAGCTGCCCCGTTTGGCGGGATCAAGCAATCCGGCCTGGGGCGCGAAGGCTCCAAATTCGGATTGGATGATTACCTGGAGCTTAAATACGTTTGCCTGTCTGAGATCTAGGTGAACGTCGGATGGCCCTGCAATCACGGGACGCAGGGCCATCCACCTTTAATAATGAATTCAGCCAGCAAGCTGAAGGTCCGCCTTGAAAAGGAGAAGAGATTGTTTTCTTCAGATTTAAATAAAATCGCCAATATCCTGGGACAACTTTTTACCTCTGCCACAAAGCTTGAAGACGTACAGGCGACATCCAAGGGCATGGAAATCAATTTTGATTTTGGGGACACATCTGTTGTTTCTATCCTGGAAATGGTCAAAGATCATGGTCCGTTTGTAGGCTGTTATCAGGCGGATGAAGCCTGTGATCATTTTGGGATTGTGATTTTCAACCCCGCAGGTGCGGTTGCGTTGTCTCAATTGGTGCCGATTTTAGAAAGTGCCGGGCTTTATGTGCTGGCGGAAAAGCCTGTGGCGATTTCTTTTCAGGGGGATGAGCCTGCCCGGATTGCGCATGATTTGGAAGTTTCCGCTCCAAAAGGTGCAATCGTTGATTTTGAACAAACCAGGCAGAACCTGGTAGCAGCCATTGTAGGCAGTCTTTCCGGGCAGTTGAGTGTGGATGGGTTCAACAAGCTGCTGTCCTGCGGGAAGTTAAGCTATCGCCAGATCGATCTGGTCAGAACCTATTTTAAATATATGAAACAACTTGGCGTTCCATACACGCAGCAGCATGTGGAACGCGTCATTCTGGAACATCATGAATTTGCATATGGGCTGATCCGTTTTTTCGAGGCGAAGTTTGATCCTGCGATGCAATCGGGTGATACGAAAGCGGAGGAGAACAAGCATTATAACATGCTGATGGCTTATGCTTCTCAGGTCGATAGTCTGGATGATGAAAAGATTTTAACCATCTTTTTGAATTTGGTTTCAGCTTCCCTTCGGACCAATTTCTTTCAGAAAGAAACAGACGGGGCGGCCAAGAAATATATTTCTATCAAATTTGACTGTGCTGGCATTGATGTGATGCCTTTGCCACGGCCCAAATTTGAAATTTTCGTCTTTTCCAACAAGGTGGAAGGCGTACATATACGGGGTGGCAAAGTGGCGCGTGGCGGTTTGCGCTGGTCTGACCGTGTGGATGATTACAGAACGGAAATTCTTGGCCTGGTTAAGGCGCAGATGGTTAAAAATGCGGTGATTGTGCCCGAAGGTGCAAAAGGTGGTTTTGTTATTAAGACATCGACAACGTCTGCCAAGGAAAGACAGGCCGCAGGTATTGAGGGATATCGTACTTTCATTTCTGCACTACTGGACATCACGGATAATATTGAAAAAGGAAAAACTGTGCGCCCCTGTGATGTTGTGCGTCATGACGAAGACGATCCTTATCTGGTTGTGGCAGCAGATAAAGGCACCGCGACATTTTCGGATATCGCCAATGAGATTTCACAAACTTACGGCTTTTGGCTGGATGATGCTTTTGCGTCCGGCGGGTCCAACGGTTATGACCACAAGAAAATGGGCATAACCGCAAAGGGGGCGTGGGAAGCGGTCAAGCGCCATTTTCGCGAAATCGGCATTGATACGCAAAGTGATGAATTTACGGTTTGTGGTGTTGGCGATATGGGTGGGGATGTGTTTGGCAACGGCATGTTGCTTTCAAACAAAATCCGCCTGATAGCAGCCTTTAACCACAAATATATTTTCATTGATCCTACCCCGGATGCCAAGAGCTGTTGGGCGGAGCGCAAACGTCTGTTTGAGGCTGATAAATCCGATTGGTCTGAATATGATGAGACCTTGCTGTCTAAAGGCGGTGGGATTTATGATCGCAGCCAGAAAACTATTACTGTTTCGAAAGAGGCTTGCAAGGCGTTGTCTCTGGAAACAGAAACGCTTTCTCCGGCTGATCTGATCAAGGCGATTTTACGCGCCTCTGTTGATCTGATGTGGTTTGGCGGGATTGGCACCTATGTGCGCGCCACATCTGAAGATAACCGAACCGTCGGGGATACGGCCAATGATCTGTTACGCGTCAGTGCTGATGAACTGAAATGCAAAGTTATCGGCGAAGGGGCGAACCTGGCGCTGACACAACAGGCCCGAATTGAATATGCTTTGGCTAAGGGGCGCATCAACACAGATGCCATTGATAATGCCGCTGGGGTTAATTGTTCGGACCATGAGGTCAATATCAAAATCCTTTTGCAGATGGCTGTGGAAGAAGGTTTGCTTTCGAAGTCAGAACGCAACCAATTGCTGGAAGAAATGACGCCGGATGTGGAACGTCTTGTCCTGCGCGATAACTATCTGCAGACACAGGCTGTTACGGTATCGCAGACAAATGCGCTTGATCGACTGGATCGCCACAAACGTTTGATGCAGGTTCTGGCAAAAGGGGAACGCGGGGTTTATCTGGATCGCATGATTGAAGCCTTGCCCGATGACGAGGAATTGACCAGACGTCAGGCTGCAGGCCAGGGGCTGGTGCGCCCGGAAATTGCAGTGTTGCTGTCCTATACCAAAATGGCGGTTTTTAACGAACTGATTAAAACCGACTTCCCTGACCAGCTGATTTTTGAGCGCACGCTGCAAAGCTATTTCCCAATCGCTCTTCAGGAAGGTTTTGCCGATCTGATCAAAAAGCATCCTTTGCGCCGTGAAATCATCACCAACAAGGTGGTGAACAGTATGGTCAACCGGGTGGGCAGTGGTTTTATCAATGATATGCAGGACTATGTCGGCTGTGATGATCGAGAAGTCGCAACGGCCTATGCGTTGATCTGCAAGGTGTTTGATCTGTTTATCCTGTGGGGGAAGGTGGAAGCGCTTGATTTACAAGTCACCTTCGAGGTCCAGCAGAAAATGCTGAACCGGATCAGCTATCTGGTTGAACAAGGCACCCACTATTTGCTGCGCAGACCAAATCTGGCAAGCGATGCCGCTTTCTTTACCTGGCTGGAAGGTCAGAATATTGAAAGCTTCCTTGCGACGTCCGTTGATCAACTGGATGATGCGGAAAAGGCACTTTTTGAAACCGAAGTCGCAAGTTATTGCGACGCCGGTGTACCGATGGATTTGGCAAATCGTGTTGCGACCAGTCGTTTTCTGCTGTTTCTCTTCCCGATTGCGGAAATTGCGCGGAAACTGGAACGCCCGACGGGTGAAATTTCTGAAGTCTTTTATCAAATCGGCCAGGAATTCTCTCTTACCCACCTTGCGAAAACTGCGACCGAACTGGCGGTTGGCAAGGGGCGGTGGGAACGCAGTGCCCTTCATGCCTTAAGCGCGGATTTCTTAAGCTTCCAGTCGGACCTTAGTGTCGCTGTTTTGAAAGATCCCAAGCGCCTGGAAGAAAACACAAAACGTATTCAGGACAGGTTATTGGAACTTACTGCCATGCAATCGCTGGACTTGGCGACCTTGTCTGTCGCTGCGGGGACATTTCGACAAATGGTCTCTCTGAATCCTAAGTGTCTCTCCCTAGACACTTAGAACTTACCCTTCACCTTATCTCCCAAAGGTGAAGGGGATTTTTTATCGTTCGCCCGAGGAAAATGACATGAAACTTAAATATAAAGTACCAATTGTTGCTGTAATATTCTGTGCGCTTTCCAGTATTGCAATCGGAACTCTGTCTTATATTCAAAGCCGGGATGCGTTGATTGACAGTACGTTTGAACGCTTAAAGCTAAGCGCGGATGCGCGCAGCCAGTTACTTTCACGCAATATGGAAAATGCCGTCAAAAGCCTGCAGGGGCTGGTCAATAGTCAGACGATTTATGATGCGGTGAAAAATCTGGATGGAGCTTTGCAGGTCACGGAAAAAGACGAAATTTTAAACGAGTTTGTCTCTGGAAATGAAACGCCGGAAGAACGTGCCCGTATTCTGGGCGAAGCACAAACCAATCTTTACATGTGGCGTCATTCCACCTTGCATCCTTCCTTTCAGGCGATTTGGGAGAATACCGGGATCACGGATGCCTATATCGTCACCCAGAAAGGCGATGTCATTTATACCATCACCAAGTCGGAAGGTTTTCTCGGCAATGTAAAAGAGATGGGGGTCAGCAAGTTTACAGAGGTCGTGAAAGAGGGCTTTTCCCTGAAGAAAGGAAGCTTGTCCTTCCATGATTTTTCCCTGAAGGGGGAGGGGGCAACGGGGGTGCAGGCGGCTTATTGGGTCAGTCCGCTTTTTTCTGCCTTTGCTGCTGACGATGCCACACCAGAAGCGGTGATTATCTTTCGTTTGTCCTCACGCAATCTCGCGAAACTGATCAAGGATCAGGGGGAGCAGGATAGTTTCATTATTGGACATGATGGGGTGATCCGGTCTGATCGTATTTTGGTTGATGGGAAGAACCTGGCAGGTACCCGTCTGGACGCCAGTGCCATGGTTCAGATTGGCAAAGGAAATTCCAACACCATTGAATTTGACGAAGTGAAAATCGGCAGAGAAATTGCGGCCTTTAGCGAAATCGAAATCCTGCACGAACGTTATTACCTTTTGGTCGCACAAAAAAAGGAAACCGCCCTGCAACCGGTTCAGGACATGGGGATTGCCATGCTTTTAACGGGCGGGGCGGTGATGATCATTGTCATGATGATTATGATTTATCTGGGGCTGAAACTGACCAGACCCATTGAAGATTTATCTGTGGTGACGCGCAAGTTGGCAAAGAATGATCTGGATGTGATGGTGCCCGGGATTGATCGACGTGACGAGATCGCAAAGATCGCCAAATCGGTCAATGTATTCAAGGAAAATGCCCTGCGTATGCGGGCAATGGAAAAAGAACAGGAAGAGCTGAAACAAAAGGCCGAAACGGACAAGCGACAGGAAATGCAGCGCCTGGCTGATGGCTTTAAAAGTACAGTTGGTCAATTGATCACGGCTGTTTCGCATGAGATCGAAAATGTGCAGTCCCAGGTCGATGTTATTTCCAAGGAAAGTCTGGGCGTGCAGTCTCAGGCGCTGGAAGCCAGTTCAAGCGCGGACAGTTCCAGTGAGAATGTCTCGCTGATTTCTGCAGCTATGGAAGAATTGGTGGCATCGGTAAATGAAATCTCCCATCAGGTGACCATGGCGTCTGAGATGGCGCAAACCACCAATGGGGCATCCAAGGAAGGTCAAAACCGGGTTCAGAAATTGGCGCAGATAACGTCTGAGATCACCAGTGTGGTGACGTTGATCCAGGATGTGGCGGAACAGACAAACCTGTTGGCCCTAAACGCAACAATTGAAGCGCAACGTGCGGGTGAGTCTGGTAAAGGTTTTGCTGTGGTTGCGGCCGAAGTCAAAAAACTGGCGGGCCAAACGGCACAGGCGACCAATGATATCAGCAGGCAGATCAATGAAATTCAGCATGTCAGCAACGAAGTGGTTGATGTGATTTCTTCGATCACCGGGTCCATCAATACACTGGAAGAAATGAACAATGCCGTTGCCTCTGCAGTGACCCAGCAGGAAGCCACGATGAACGAGCTTTCGAAAAACACGCAGGAAGCCAATGTGGATGTTCAGGACGTGCGCAGCCGGATTGAATATGTCAGTGAAAGCACGGCCAAAACAACTGATAGCGTTGGCAGTGTCCTGAATAAATGCGCCGAAATTTCCATGGCCTCGCGGGAACTGGATGCGGAAGTGAACAAGTTCCTCAATAATATTGAATATTCATGAGCCTTGAAGATAGAGAGATGAGTGTTGCAACAAAATTTACCCCGTCAGGCCAGTGGCGAAATCGAAACGGCACATCCATGGAGACCTTGCAAGATAGTAAATAAATCTGGCAGGAAAAATCCGTAGGCTGAACCCGACCTGACAGTCGCCGCCTCAAAGCGGGTTTTGTCAGATCAAATCGGGACTACTACACCTTATTATACCTTGCTAGAATGTATCTGAAAATAGTATAATCGCCTTATTACGACAGACGTCATGAAGAACATATCGACACATCTGTGAGGTTGGTTTGGCGAGGCAGGTAAAAGACTCGCATGGCTTGGATTTTGGGGATCGGGATAATTTCGATTTTGTCCTGACCCATTCTGCTGCCTCAGATGCAGTGCTGTCCCTTGAAAGTGAAAGCCCACCGCGACTTTTCCAGAAGCTTGGTTCTGATCTTGTCATCATTCTGCAAGACGGCACAAACGTTCTGATACAGGATTATTTCCGGGCGGGCGAGATGCCTGATCTGACCTTTGGTCATCAGCACTGGGCAGCCGCCTGGGTAAAGAAACTCGCCCTTGCCCAGAACAATCCGCAATACGCCCAAACCGGGGCAACCGATGCGTTGGGAGAACCCATTGGGCAGGTCGATACCCTTTACGGGAATGTAACCGCTGTTCGTGCGGATGGGCAACGCGTCACCCTTGAAGCGGGTGATCCTGTTTTTCAGGGGGATTTGCTTGAAACGGGTGCAGAAGGGGCTGTCGGGATCACGCTGGCAGATAACTCGGTTTTCTCTGTTGGGGAAGATGCTTCGCTGTTGCTGGATGAAATGGTCTATGATCCGGGCACAGAACAGGGCAAGGCCGTTTTCTCTCTGCTGGATGGGGCGGCTACTTTTGTTTCGGGGCAAATCGCCAAGATTGACCCGGATGCCATGGTCATCCAAACCCCTGTTGCCACCATCGGGATCAGGGGGACCAAAGCGCATTTAAAGGTAGATGGAAACGACTTTCAGGCCATTAACCTGCCGGAAACCACATTGAATGGCGAAGTGCCAGGCGAAATCGTCGTCTCGGACCAACAAGGCAATGTTATTGCGGTTATCAACGAAGCCTATACGCAGACCTCCTTCAATTCTGTAACTGGTCAGAGCCAAAGCCAGACCATAACCCCGCAGCAGGCCGAACAAGCGACGCGTTCCACCCAACGTGCCTTGCCTCAAACCCGTGAAGAACGCGCTGTTGAAGCACGAGGTAAAGCAGAAGAAGCCAAACAGCAGGTGGAAAAGGCCCAGCAGGAACTGGATGCAGCCCAGCAGGAAGTCGAACAGCTGGAAGAACAGGTCGATGCCCTTGAAGCAGAATTGGCAGAAGGTGAACTAACGGCAGAAGAAATCGCTGCTCTGGAAGCTGAAGCTGCGGAACTTGCAAGACTTGCTGAACAGGCTGCATTGGAAGCTCAGGAACTGGAGTTGAATGCGCAGGAGTTAGAGCAGGAAGCGTTGGTTCTGGAAAACCAAGCGACAGAAGCCGTTGAAGAAGCCACATCAAATGTGGGTTTTGCAGTGAACACGGCAGCAATTTATGAAGAGCAGAGTGATACTCAAGGTGATGATCCGATTGAGGTCAAAGAAGAGCTTGTAGAAGAACCTGTTGAGGAAGGTTCGACAGAGGAAGGGCCAGGTGATGAAACACCTGTTGACGGAGATCCCATCGATGGAGACCCTATTGACACAGAGCAGCTTGGAGAAACACCAGAAGACCCGGGAACCGTTGAAATTGTCACACTTGGACCTGATACCGAGGTTGAACTGAATTCCACCACCACAACAACGTTTAATGTGCTGGATACAACAGGGGATACGGGCAGTTCGGGCACAAATACGACTGACAACCAGACGACAACGACAGAGACGAAAAAAGACTCACCACGAGACGACAATACGCAGGTCAATATCAACGAAAACGTAGCCCCAATTGTTTCCAACAGCAGCACGCAAATTTCCAGTCAGACTACCACACTGACCGAAAGTATGTTGTCTCTCAACGATTCTGATGGGAATGCGGATACATTGGTGATCCGTATTACTGATGCGCCGACTAACGGGACTTTGCGGATCGATGATGGTTTGGGGGGATGGACGACCCTGACGCCAAATTCAAATAATGATAATTTTACCTATGCCGATGTCAAAGCGGGTAAAGTTCAATATTATCAATCCAATGCGACGGATGCGGATAGTTTCCAGTTTACTGTGTCTGATGGGCAAGCCACGGTTTCAAGTTCATTTACTGTAGAAGGTCCGGGGGCCATATCGGTTTCAGGCTCTGCCATTGACGGTTACATTGCAGGCGCACAAGTCTTTGTTGATGTGGACGGGGATAGAGTGCGCGACCTGAAAGATGAAGACGAAAACAATAATGGTATTTTGGATCCAGGCGAAGACCAAGATGGGGATGGTAATCTTGATGTTGAAGAGGATGGAACGACTACCGATGAAAATGGCAGTTATTCGCTGAGTTCCAACCAGACAGGAGACATTGTTGTTAGTGGCGGAAGAGATATCAAGGCGAATTTGGATTTTACAGGCTATTTTTCAGCACCTCGGGATAGTTCATCATCCGGATCTACAACTTTTCACGTTACGCCTATTACTACACTTGTTCAGCAGGAAATGGCAAATAATAGTGTGGATGCGGCAACGGCGCAAGCCTCGATCAAACAGGCTCTGGGGCTGACAGCCAGTGCCAATATTGATCTACTGAATTTTGACCCTCTGGCTGAAATGTCAGGAAGTGATGCCAGTGCTGCGGCAGAGCTTTTTAAGGTCGGTATGATGGTTGCGACGACTTTAGAAGTGGCTTCGTCCGCTTTTACAGGCTCTTCTGGAAATAGTTCTGATGCTGACATTGCAAATGCACGTGCCGCTGTTTTATCGGCATTAGTTGATCAAATGAGGACAGACAACAGTTTTGATATCACTCAAAGTTCAAGCCTTTCATCAGTGCTGACTACCGCTCAGTCAAATTTCTCGGGTAGTACTGCATCGTTGAATTTTAATGAATTAAGCAACGCTTTGAGTGTTTCGAATTTAGATGCAGATGCAATTGTTTTTAATCCAAGTGACCCTGATGGCTTCCAAAACCGTATGGTTCAAAATCAGACAGTTGCGCAAGGTGTGATGGCTGACAAACTCAAAAATGGTGAGTCGGTTGTAGCGTTCACAAATTCGGCGAATTTTTCCAATGCTGTTGGCTTGATCGGCGATGACAATGACAATGATATTTCTGGTACAGCTTCAGCTGATACACTTCATGGGCAAGGGGGGAATGATACGCTTAAAGGCGCGGGGGGAGATGACGAACTACACGGTGATCCAGGCACGGATATGGCGATCTACGACGGAATATATTCTGATTTTGCAATATCTTTTGGTCAGGTCACAAAACGGGGTAAAGTACAAACTGCCCTTTATATAGAAGATACAAATTCCGGGAATGAAGGCAGCGATACATTGCTGGGGATTGAGCGTATCCAGTTTGGTGATGTCACCCTGAATGTTGATGGGCAAACCTTGACCGGGTCAGGCACCATTGATGGCGGGCTGTCCAATGATGTGTTGACGGGGACAAATGATGCCAACACACCCGATATCCTGCGTGGCTTTGATGGTAATGACAGTCTGGATGGGGCTGGCGGGGCGGATGTGCTGGAAGGCGGCAGTGGTAATGACACGTTGGTCTATCGCGATGGCCTGCAATCCGTTGATGGCGGGACAGGCATTGATACGCTGCGGATTGTGGACAATGAAACACTGGATTTATCAACCTTCACCAACCTAAGTTCCATTGAAAGCTTTAGTCTGGGTTCAGGTGCAGACTTGCTTAATATCAGCGAGGCTGATCTGGATGGCAGCAAAATCGCGAACCAAATCCATATTTACGGGGACAGCACCAACACCATTTCCACCTCTGATGGATATGACTGGACGGTGGTGGGCTATAGCGGTCCTTCCAATCAATTCCTGCAACTGACCAATAATGGCAAAATAATCCATGTGGACCGGGACATTGTTCTGGATAATTTCAACGCAGCCCCGCTTGCCTCGCAAACAGCTGCGATCACCGAACAGGATCAAAGCATCAATATTCAAAACCTGTTTACGGATGCCAATGATGCCCCCAGTGTAACGACGTCTATTACGCAAAATGGTCAGTATGGTTCGGTCTCGGTTGTAGATGGGGAGATTGTTTATACGCCAAATGCAGGATTTGCGGGCACAGACACCATCGCTTATCGCGTAACCGATTCATATGGGGCAACAAGCCAATCTACCATTACGGTGACCGTCAATGATGCCCCGGATGTGACAACCAATGAAACGTTGGTGGCGGGTGGCGGGACGACCACGGCCCTTGGCACGTCATTTTTAAATATCACCGACAGTGATACGGCGGCTTCACAAGTGGTCATTACCCTGACCAGCAACGTGCAATATGGTGATTTGCAGGTTGAGGCAAGCCGGGGCGGATATGTTTCTGTTGGTGCAGGATTCCCGGTGTCGTCATTTACGCTTGCAGATGTGCAAAATGGCAGTGTTCGTTACGTTCACAATGGTGCGCCGACGAATGACAGCTTTGAATTTACTGTATCTGATGGTACATCAACCACGGCGGCAACGACCTTTAATATCGCAAATTCTGCCACACAATTGGGTGAAATTACGCTGACAGGGACTGCCTTTGACGGATATCTGTCCGGGGCGACGGTCTTCGTTGACCTGGACGGAGATAAGGTACGTGATGCGGGGGAAGATTTCACAACAACCGACAGCAGCGGTGCCTTTAGTCTGAGCACCGAACAAAACGGTGACATTGTGGCAACAGGCGGTACGGACGTTGATACGGGTCTTGCGTTTGATGGATATTTTACGCTGAATACCCAATATACTACAGGCACGGTTGCCATCAGCCCGCTTACAACATTGATCACCGAATTGATGCGCGCCAACAATATCGGGGAAGTTCAGGCCGAAAATGTTGTCAAGACGGCCTTGGGTTTGAATATCGATTTTCTGGATTTGACCAGCTTTGACCCCTACAGTTATTTGTCCAGCGAGCTATCCGGCATTGCTGCCCCGGTTGCAAGGCATGGGGTCATGATTGCCAATGTCATTGAAACAACGGTTGCAGCTTTCAAGGCTGCGGGGGCTTCAGAAACCGAAGCGCGCGGGGCGATCATTGATGCCCTGGCTGACCAGTTCCAGATCAAGGCCAATGCCTCAACGGTGTTTAATTTTACAAGTTCCGCTGATGTGCAGTCCTTTATTTCTGCTGCTGAGGCTGAATATGTCGCCCTTCAGCAAGGCGGGGCGTTAAATGGGCAAAATCTGGATTCAGCTGGACTGCAAAGTCTGATTAATGCAGCTGCATCGCAGATCAATACGATTGATCTATCCAGTGGCGTCACGGCCTTTAGCGATGCGTTGCGCTCACACGCGCTTATCCTTCAACGCGACGCTGTTGAACTTCTGGAAAACGGCAGCAGTGTTGCTGCCTTTGACACATTATCCGAACTGAATGCTCGTCTTGCCATGATGGGGACGGATGGCAATGATTATCTTTCTGGCAGCGGTCTGGATGATCGTCTTGATGGCTTTGACGGGAACGACACGCTGATCGGCAATGCGGGCGATGATGTCATACGTGGTGGCCTTGGTGGGGATACGCTTATCGGATCACAAGGCGATGATATCCTGTTTGGCGGGGATGGAAGTGATGTTGCGACTTATACCTCCGACTATAATGAATTTACGGTTTCTTCTACCAATCAAGGTGTCTACACGCTGACGGATATGGTTGGCGGTGGCGAACTTGGCATATTGGAAGGCACAGATACCCTTCACGATATTGAAACCGTGCAGTTTGGCGACATCACCTTGTCCACGCAGGCACAAATCCTGTCCGGTTCAGGCACATTGAGTGGCGGACTTGCAGGGGATACGATTTTTGGGTCCGGCGGATCTGATACGCTGATCGGTTATGCCGGTGACGATACCTTTGATGGCACAGGTGGTGTCGATGATTTTGATGGCGGGGCGGGTGATGATACGGTTGTCCTGTCCAATGGATCGGATCTGGATGTTTCTGATACCTCATCAAGCTTTACATCCATTGAAAATTTCACGCTTTCCGCCAATTCTGACCTCACTGGACTGACATCTGCTTTTGTCAGCAATACAAGTTCGACGAACATTCTGACCATTGATGGGGATGCGACCAACACCATTGCCAAATCTGCGCAGTCATCGGATTGGCAGTATGATGGCATTCAAAGTGCCTATTATCGCTTTACGCTGGATGGGGCAACCATCCTTGTGGATCGTGATATTGATATCACCAACTTTAATGCAGCCCCTGTTGCCAGTGGGGCAACCACCAGCACGAATGAAGATCAGGCTGTCACCCTGACGAACCTGTTTACGGATGCCAACGGCACGACGGGCGTTACCATTGATAACAGCTATACCATAACGGCTAGCAACGGGACTGTGGCGCAATCGGGGCAAAATCTGATCTATACACCAAATCAGGATTTCTCTGGTTCAGACAGCTTTACCTATCAGGTCACAGATTCCCTTGGGCTGACAAGTCAGGCAAGTGTCAGTGTCACGGTCAACAGCACCAACGATCTGCCAACACTCATCAACAATAACGGGATGAGTGCAAACACCGGGACAGTGACCAGTCTGACATCCAGCATGTTATCGGCAACGGACCCGGACAACACCAATGCGGAAATTTATTTTACCATGGTCAATAATCCGGCCAATGGTACTTTGCAGGTCTATGATACGGATAATTGGTATGCGATCAGTGCCTTGCAGGGATCAGACTATACCGATTTCACCATGGCTGATGTTGTGGCAGGCCATGTGCGTTATGTGCATGGTGGCGGTCAGGATGTGGATCATTTTGATTTCTCCATCACCGATAATTCTGGTCAGCCTGTTCAAAACGGGCAATCCCCCTATACCTTTAACATCACCACACAGGCGATCACCAGCTGGGAAGGCGACGGCGGGGATAATTCCTGGCATGAAGGGACCAACTGGGCCAGCGGGATTGTGCCCTCTGGTGGACTGGATGCCTTTATCTTCAGCGGGACATCAAATTATTCAACGGGTGTCACGGATATCGGCACCCTGACCTTTACGGGTGGCACGCTTAATGTTTCTGGCGGTACCTTGAATATTGGACAAATATCCGATTTTGAAGCAGGTTCCACTTTTGGGTTATCAGGCGGCACATTAAATGCCAATGGTGCGCTTGATATTGATGGAACGTTTAATTGGTCAGGTGGTGGTACCCTTGGCGGCAGCGCGGGCATTGATCTGGATGGGACCTATAATTTCACGAATGCCAGTGCAAAGACGCTGGATACGACATTAACGTTTAACGCCAATGGCACGCTTACAGCGCAATCCATTAGCGGCAGCGGTGCCATTGTCAATGCAGCAGATTTAACCATGCATTCTTCTGGCACCTATAACGTTGGCTTTACAAACCAAGCCAGCCACACACTTCGTTTGACCGGGACCAATACGGCCACTATGAATTTTGGGGCCAATGTCATTAACCAGGGCATTTTGGCGATGGACAATACCTATAATTATTATGGGAATGGCGCCAACACCTTTATGAATTTGTCCACCAATACTTTGACGAATACCGGAACGATTGAATTTCTGAATTCCACTAATCGAGCCTCAGGAACACGCTATATTTCAGGGAATCTTGACAACACCAACGGTACGATCAATGCAAATTGGCATGGTCGCCTAAATGTCGATACGTCTTTTGAAAACCGTAACGGCACGATTGATTTTGGCACATCTGGTGCGGATTTGAGCCTTAATGGCGGTACGATTTATTTTGATGACACAACGAATCTTCTGGGGACAGGCAGCCTTTCCTTTGTGGGGGACCAGTCGCTGAATATTGCTGATGGTTTTACCTATGATAACTCCAATGTTCGTTTCTATATGACGAACAATTCAGCCACCACAACTATCGACGGAACAGGTGACTTCGTTATTGATGGCGCCAACTTCATCTTCAATGGGGGGGATGATCAGTTCAATGTGGATGTCGTCGTCCAGAATGATGCCACGCTGACACTGACCCATAACAACGCAACAACGGCCTTGTTTAATCAGAACCTTACCAATCAGGGGCGGATTGTTCTTGATAACACCTACAGCTATTATGGTAACGGGTCCTACACTGACCTGAATGTATCAAACGGAATACTGACCAACACAGGTACAATCAATTTCGCAAATTCAACCAACCGAGCGTCTGGTGGACGTGAAATTATTGGAGCTATCGATAATACGGGTGGCATTCTGGAAATGGATTGGCATGGTCAGATCACCAATACCGGTAAAACCTTTGAAAATAGAAATGGCACCATTGATTTTGATGCAAATGTCACCTTGTCCATTTCGGGTGGCACCATCAACTTTGGACCTAATACGACCATTACAGGGGCGGGCACCATTGATTTCGCAGGTGATCAATCATTGAATATCGGCACGGGTTTTACGTTCGATAACAATGACCTTACTTTCTATATGCGGGGCACAAATGATACGACCACTATTGATGGCACAGGGGATTTCACCATCGATGGGGCAAACTTTGTCTTTAGAGGTGGGGATGATCAATTTAATGTGGATGTTGTCACAACCAATGACGGCACCCTGACCCTGACCCATAACAATACGATGACTGCTCTTGTGAACGCGAATGTCACCAATGTTGGCACCATCGTTATGGATAATACCTATAACTATTATAGCAATGGCGCGACAACCACATTGGAAATCGGTGACAATACCCTGACCAATACAGGGACAATCAACTTCATTAATTCCATCGGAACCGTTTCCGGCAATCGGACCATTAGCGGGAATGTGGATAACACAAATGGCTTGATTGACCTGGACTGGCATGGATATATCAGCAATATCGGTCATACGTTTGAAACCCGAAACGGTACCATCGACTTTGGGGCGAACAACCGCACTTTCAGTTTGCATGGCGGGACCATCAACTTCGGGCCCAATACCACCATTCTGGGATCAGGAACGATCAATTTTGATTATGACCAGACATTGGATATTGGAACGGGCTTTACCTACAATAATTCCAACGTCGATTTCTATATGAGTGGGTCTGGTGACAAGACGACCATCAATGGGACAGGTGACTTTACCATCGATGGTGCAGATTTCGTCTTCCGTGGTGGTGATGATGAATTCAATGTAGATATGGTCATTGAAGATGATGCGTCGATGAAAGTGACCTACACAACCACGACCAACGCGTTGTTTAATCAGAATATCGACAACCGTGGCCTGATCACCATGGATAATACTCGTAACTATTATGGCAACGGGGCAGAAACGACGATCACGTTATCCAGTGGTACATTGATCAATACGGGTACTATCCAGATGATCAATTCTGTCGGGACAAGTAACGGGCTTCGCACCATTTCAGGCGCGGTTGACAACACCAATGGTACCATTGATGTGGATTGGCATGGTCAGATCGTTAACACCGGTGCAACCTTTGAAACTTCCAATGGCACCATCGATTTTGGGAATCTGGGCCGGACCCTGTATCTCTATGGGGGGACCATCAATGTTGGTGCAAACACATCTTTGCTTGGAACCGGGACGCTTAATTTCTCGAATGACCAATCCCTGAACATCGGGACCGGCTTTACCTACGATAATTCCAATGTCGATTTCTGGATGTCTTCGTCCGGTGATAAAACGACAATTGACGGAACCGGGGACTTCACCGTTGATGGCGCGACCTATGTCTTTAGGGGTGGCGATGATGAATTTAATGTGGATTTGATTACCACTAATGATGGGACCTTAAAGGTCACATATACATCTTCAACAAATGCGCTCTTCAACGAGAATATCATCAACCAGGGCACTATGATCCTGGATAACACCCGTAATTATTACGGCGGCGGTGCTGATACCACTGTGTCATTGTTAGCTGGAAAAGCGATTACCAATACCGGGACCATTCAGTTTGTAAACCCGACGGGGACATCAACGGGGCTTCGTATCCTCAATGCAACAGTGGATAACACCAACGGCATATTGGATGTTGATTGGCATGCGCAGATCACCAATAGCAATCGAACGTTCGAAAATTCCAACGGTACCATTGATTTTGGTAACTTGAACCGTACCCTTTATCTTCATGGCGGAACGATTAACTTTGGGGCGGGTACAGCATTGTTGGGGACCGGGATACTTAATTTCTCTGATGATCAGTCCCTGAATATTGGCAACGGGTATACCTATGATAATTCCAACGTTGATTTCTATATGTCCGGCAGTGGGGATCGAACGACGATTGATGGCACCGGGGATTTCACCATTGACGGGGCGAACTTCCTGTTCCGCGGCGGGGATGATGTTTTCAATGTGGATGTGGTAACCACAAATGACGGGACGCTGACTATTGCGCCAACTTCTTCTTCCAGTGCGTATTTCAATCAGGATATCATTAACAATGGCACATTGGTGCTGAACAATACCCGCAACTATTATGGCGGTGGCGGTAATACAACGCTTGATATCGAAGGGACGGTGACCAACAATGGGACCCTGCATTCCACCAACTCGCTTGGGACATCTTCCTGGGCGAACTATATCAATGGGGATGTAAACAACCTTGGTACTGTTGATGTGGATTGGCACCTTTATTTCAATGGCGCTGGCAGTACCTTTACCAACGCGGGTATGCTGGATATTGCAAGTGCCAGAACCTTTGGATTGACCAGCACGGTTGCGGCAACCAACACCGCCAACGGTACCATTCAGGGCTTTGGCACTCTTTCTGTTGGTGGGTCGGCAAGCCTGACCAACCAGGGGACCATAACGCCCGGCAATGATAGCGCTTATGGAACCCTGACACTGAACGGGGTCTGGACCCAAGCAGACAGCGGAACCATTTTAATTGATGTGGGCAGTGATGGTCAGAGCACGACGTACAATGACCGCCTTACCCTGAATACTGCTTTTAATCTGAACGGAACCCTGGAAATTCAGGAATTGGCAAATGCGGCCCAGATCGGCAATGGGGACAGTATGACCATCCTGTCCGGTCCGACTTTAAGTGGCGCGTTTGATAACATTACCGGACTGGATATCAGTGAAAGTCTTATTCTTGATATCGAATTGAATTCGACCAGCGTTCAGGTCACGGGGCGCACAGTGGATAGCGGTAATACGGGCAGTTATCTGCGTGGTACGGATAATGCAGAAACACTTACAGGTGATGGCAGTACGGACAGTCTTGATGATGTGATCTTCGCGCGTGGCGGGGATGACACCATCAAGATTTCTTCAATGGCCTTCAACTTTATTGATGGCGGGGCGGGGACTGATATTCTGGATGTGTCTGCCGCGCTGGACTTGACAGCGATCCGGGACGATATCTTGCAACGTATCGAAGTTATCAAGATGGATGACAACCTCTTGACCCTGACGTCCAGCGATGTGCTGGGTATGACCGAAGGCACCAATGCCTGGACGGGACAAGCAGATTCAATTGTCATCATGGGCGATGGGACGGGTCTGCCAAATTATTCCTTTAACAGCGAAAGTGGATGGGACAGTGGAACGTCTGGTCAATCCATCCTGCAAGGTCCGCGCGGCGTTACCTATACCCTGTTCACCCACACATCAGGGGCCAAAGTCTATCTGCATGAAGGTGGCGCGCTGGAGCCTGCCATCGTTGGCACGTCCGGTGCCGATACATTAAACGGCACATCCGGGCAGGACTATCTGTTTGGTGATAGCGGGAATGATGAAATCAACGGTGGTAATCATATCGACACCGTGATGTATGACGGCTCGCAAAGTGATTTCACCATCACCGAAAATCAGGATGGCAGTATCACGGTGACGGACAACAACACATCTGATGGTAATGAAGGAACAGATACCCTGACAGGGATCGAAATCCTGACATTTGATGGAGACAGTTCTGATTATTCACCGACTTTTGATGTGACGGGTACATCTGCAAACGAATTTCTCTCCGGTGGGATTAATGCCGATACTCTTGATGGCGGCAGTGGGTCTGATATTCTTCGCGGCTATAACGACAATGATGTGTTGATGTATAATGGCGATGGCATTGATACGTACGACGGCGGTAATGGCACAGATACATTGCGCTTTGATGGAGGGCAGGGTAGTGCCACTGTGGACCTGTCCAGCGGCGTCCACACATTCTCTAATTTGGAAATACTAGACTTTACCACTGGTGACTGGACTGTCTATATCAACTCGGCCTTTGTTGGAAGTGCAAGTGACAGCAGCAATGACCTTTATATAATGGGGGACAGTGCAGATAGCCTCCAAAGTTTTGATCTGACATGGAATAATGACAATTCCTCACAAACCATTGACCTGGGCAACGGCTCCCAACAGTATGATTCTTATACCCATAGTTCATCTGGCTACACGATTTACGTTGATAGCGATATTAATGTTGGAAACTTGAACAACCCGGGCGGGCTGGACTAAAACATCTGAACTGGTGACATCGCGCACGGCCTTATGTCACTTGGGTAACATTTGTTAGTTACTTACCCATTTCCAGAATTCCTCAACGATGGGGCGTTTTCTTTGTTGGGATCGGTAAAGTCGAATTTCTATTTCCGGGGTCCAGGCTTCATCGGCGGCAATCACAAGGTTTTCATATTGCAGGTCCTGTTTGATCAGGTTTTCCGGAATCCAGGTGAAGCCAAAGCCGTTAATCGCCATGCCTTTCAGAGCACTTGCCATGGAGTTTTCGTAGACCGTATCCAGTTTTTTCAGGTTCTCGTCTCTGGTCAGCAGGTTGAGCATGAGTTTGCCGAGGAAGCAGTTTTCGGTGTAGGACAGGAAGGGGACTTTTTCCTCTTCCCCCATCGGCAGGGTGAATTTTGGGGTGCCGTCTTCGCGCGGGGCTGAGACGGGCAGGAACCTTTCGTGGCCAACACGGATGGACGGATATTCCGTCGGGTCCAGCAGCATGGGCGAAGATTCATGGGCGTAACAGAGCATGAAGTCACAATCTCCATTGCGCAGAATTTCCACACAGTCATGCAGGTCCATGCCTTTTACCCGGGTGGTGACCTTCTGGTTTTCCTCTTCCGTTGTGGCAAGCCAGGAGGGAAAGAAGGAGGTTGCAAGCGTATGAAGCGCGCAGAAGCTGAGCGACAGCTGGGAATGTTTGCGGGTTTCGCTGAAAGTATCGCGCGCGGTATATAAAAGCCGCAGGGTCTCTTCGGCGGTTTCTTTAAAGGCGATGCCTTCTTTGGTCAGCGTTGTGGGGTAGGTGCTGCGATCAATCAGGTCAACACCTGCCCACATTTCAAGGGATTTGATCCGCCGGCTGAAAGCAGGCTGGGTGACATTTCGCATGTCGGCGGAACGTGAAAAATTGCCTGTGCTGGCCAAGCTCAGGAAATCTTCTAACCATTTAATTTCCACGTTCGCCTCCGCAATTTAATTGATCGTGTGGTTGAGCGTTTCTTTATGATCAAGGTACCATTTAACCGTCCCTTTTGCCAATTCATTGGTGGCATCCAACAGGACGGTGCCCGATGGGGCCTCTGTCTGTTGCAGGACGATGGGGATTTCGGTACAGCCGAGAATAATGGCTTTGCAGCCCTGATCTTTCAGTTTTTCTGCCGCTTGGCTTAACAAGGATTTCCCCAACATCAAATCACCCTGTTTCACCGCATGAATGCCGGCAAGGACCAGTTTTTCTTGCACGGTTTCATCCGGCACAATGCAATGGTAACCAGCCTCTTTCAGGCGATTTTGATAGATATGGGCCTTGATTGTGCCGTTGGTGGCAAGGATACCGACGTTGCAGTGATTGAGCTTTTGATCCTGCAGGGCATGCACCACTGTATCAGCGATATGCAACAGCTGGGTATCTTCTTTCTGACATAGGCGATCATACCAATAGTGCGCGGTGTTACAGGGAATAACGATACATTTCGCGCCCATGCTTTCAAGTGCCTTGATGCCTTGCTGCATTTCCTGCAAAGGGGCGTCATTGCCCGATAGAATGCTGGTGCTGCGATCCGGAATTTGCGGGACGGAATAGGCAACGATGGGCAGATGGTCCTGATCTTTTTTGGCAGGGGTCGCATTTGTAATTTTCTTCATGAAATCAACTGTGGCGAGAGGCCCCATGCCGCCCAATATTCCAATAACATCATGCATCATATTGCTCCGGATAAAACGAGGATTTGTTCTATTTTATTTTCATAAGTTATTGATAACAAATGCCTATATTTCATCGTTCATGCGTTTTTTGCATCACCCTTTTTAAAAAAGAGCAGTGTTCTTCGAGAGACAAAAACACTGCTCAGTTGTTTCATTAATCTAGGGAGTTAATGAAATCAGTGGGTGAATTTTTTGTAATTATACGTTGGGCCTGGTCATGTTTTCAGGCTTGAGGATTTCGTCCAGCTGTTCTTTGGATAAAAGCTCTTCCTTCAGGATCAGACTGGCGATGCTCTGGTTTGTGGTCAGGGCCAGTTGCGCAATGCGGGTGGAGTTTTCATAACCGATATGCGGGTTCAGTGCCGTGATGATACCAATGCTGTTTTCAATCAGCTTTTTGCAATGTTCTTCATTGGCGGTAATGCCGGAAACACATTTTTCTGACAGCACATTCATGGCACGGGTCAGGATGCGCATGGATTGCAGGATGTTGAAGATAATGACGGGCTCGAAAGCATTAAGCTGCAACTGTCCGGATTCACAAGCCAATGTGACGGTCAGATCATTGCCGATCACCTGATAAGCAACCTGATTGACCACTTCCGGGATCACGGGGTTGACCTTGCCGGGCATGATGGAAGAACCGGGCTGCATGGGCGGCAGGTTAATCTCCCCAATCCCGGTGCGCGGGCCACTTGAAAGGAGACGCAGGTCGTTACATATTTTCGATGTCTTGACCGCAACCCGTTTTAAGACGCTTGAAAAGGTTACAAAGGCCCCGGTATCAAAGGTGGCTTCTACAAGGTTGGCCGCCAGCACAAAAGGAATGCCCGTGATGTCGGCCAGTTTGGTCACTGCGCAGTTGGCATAGCCGGGTTGGGTGTTGATACCTGTGCCGATGGCTGTAGCCCCCAGATTGACTTCGCGAAACAGTTTGGACAGATCGTTGATCCGGTCAATATCTTCTGAAAGGTTATCGCGGAAAGCCCCGAATTCCTGCCCCAAGGTCATGGGCACCGCATCTTGTAACTGGGTGCGGCCCATCTTGACGATATGTTCAAACTGCACAGATTTTTCATCAAAGGCATCAATCAGATTGCGCATAGACTGGGTCAGCTCATCAATGCTGAGAAGGATGGCGACACGCAGGGCAGTGGGATAGGCATCGTTGGTGGATTGCGCCAGGTTCACATGGTTATTGGGATGCACGATCTCATAGCGGCCCTTGGGTTGACCCAGCAGTTCCAGAGCCCGGTTGGCGATCACTTCATTGACATTCATGTTGCTGGACGTCCCGGCGCCTCCCTGGATCATATCGACGCAGAACTCACCGTGCAGCTGACCGTCAATGATTTCATCACAGGCCTGAAAAATGGCGGTTGCGACCCTCGCATCCAGTGACCCCATTTCATGGTTGGCAACGGCGCAGGCCTTTTTCACAACGGCCAAAGCCTGAATAAGTTTGGGGAAGTGATGCAGCGGGATATCGGTGATAGAGAAATTCTCCATGGCCCGTTGTGTCTGGATGCCATAATAGGCATTGCTCGGCACATCCTGGTCGCCAAGAAGGTCATGCTCATTTCTGAAATGTGTTTGATCCGGCATGGGGTTCTCCATCGCGTAAAGTTTGTCGTCTGTTAAGACGATAACTTTGCTGGGTTTGAATTTCTAATGCCGTTTTTGCCGACGTTATGCATTTTTTGCATAATTTTTTGACTTGAATCTATCAAGTATTCATTTGATGCGAGAATATACTTCTTTGGTTGCTTTTGAGGATCAAGAACGCGCTATGGTGAGAAATATTGTTGCGTATATCCTGTTGAAATAAATAATTATTTTCGCATCATTTCGTGAAAGGTCATAAATTTCAGCAGGTTGAGAGATTCTATGCAAAAAATGTATAGATGATAAAAATCATGAATTGGACAGTTTGACGATGAATATTCACACTTTAAATATCTTGAAGTTCAAGGTGAGGCTAAATCAAGAAGTCTTCATATAAGTAATGAAATGGGTATTCATCTATTTTGTCTTCTTATCAAGAAATAAAAATAAACTGAGACACTTGATTTAAAGAATAAATTTCTTTTTACAAATGCGAGACAGGTAATGAAAAAATCCATCTTATCCAAAATTGCAATCGCTGGTGTTGCAGTAAGTTCCATCCTTTCTTTGTCAGCAAAAGAGGCTGCGGCGGACGCGATTTCTGACATTAAAGAGCGCGGCAAACTGATCGTTGCAGTGAAAGCGGACTACCGTCCTTATGGTTTCCGTGACAAATCCGGCAACATCATCGGTATCGAGCCAACTCTTGCAAAAGACGTTGCGGACAAGCTGGGCGTTGACCTTCAACTGGTGCCTGTTGTTTCCTCCAACCGCATGCAGTTTTTACAGCAGGGCAAGGTTGATCTGATGATCGCCACCATGACCGACAAGCCGGATCGTCGCAAAGTCGTCTGGGCTATTGATCCCAACTATTATTCTGCGGGCACGAACGTTCTCGCTAAAAAAGATGCGGGTCTGAAAGAATGGGAAGACCTGCGTGGCAAGCCTGTTTGTGGCGTCCAGGGTGCATTCTATAACAAACGTACGGCAAAAGAATTCGGCGCAAAGATCGTTGCCTTTAAAGGCACAGCCGAAGCTTACACGGCCCTGAAACAAAACCGCTGCGTTGCTGTTGTGTTTGATGACTCTGCCCTTTACGGCCAGCTGCAAACAGAAGGCTGGGAAGACTACACTGTGCCACTGCCAACCATCGACGATGCGCCGTGGGCGCTGGCTGTTCGCCATGGTGAAGATAAATTCCACGCTTTTATGACTGATATGGTTAAAGGCTGGCACAAATCAGGCCGCATTATTGGCCTTGAAAAAGACTTTGGCATCAAAAACACGCCTTTCGCTGTGAAAATGCACAACGAATATAAATAACCCGTCGGGGCGGCGCAGCCGACTTTGCCATAACGGCCCAGGCGCTGCCCCTTTCTCTCACGTATAGGAAAGTAATCATGGAATATTTAGCGACATGGTTTCAGGAGCTCTACGAAGATACCGGGATTAACTATACAATCTTTTATGATTCGTTTGACGCCGATAGAATGTGGAATGGGTTTATCACCACGGTGGAACTCTCCATTGCCAGCCTGGTTTTTTCGGTTCTGATCGGTGTCGTCGGTGCCTGGCTTCAAGGCTCCAGGCTCGTTTGGACAAAAAGAATTGTCCAGGGCTACATCCAGATTTTTCGAAATACACCGCCGTTGGTGCAGCTGTACTTCTTCTATTTCGGTTTGAGCACCCTTTTACCGCAGGTGCAGGGCGAATATGGGCTGGAACCCATGATCGGATCCTTTGTCTGGGCGGTGATCTCCCTTTCATTCTTTGCAGGTGCTTTTAACGTGGAAATCTTCCGCGCCGGGATCGAAGCGGTGCCGGATTCAACCATCGAAGCGACAGAGGCCTTGGGTTACACCCGCCTGCAGGCTTACATCCATGTTGTTCTGCCCCTGGCTTTTCGTGTCTGTCTGCCTTCGCTCAACAACAATTTGGTCAATCTGTTGAAAACAACGACGCTGGCCTATGCCATTGCGGTGCCGGAGATGTTGTACGAAGCCAACCAGATCTGGTCAGACAATGTGAACGTGCCTGAAATGATGGTCTTCTTGTTGGTCGCCTACGTCTTCCTGGTCGGCATCCTCGTTTGGGGCATGAACCGCTGGGAAAAACAAATGAGCATTCCGGGGTACGGCACATGAGCAATCTATCACATCATAACATGCAGGTTTTGCATTCATCTGCTGAGGTTCTCCAGAAAAAGGCGGCATATGAACGCCTGATGGGAAGCCCGCTTTTAAGATTGAACAAGCAACATGGCGTTCTTCTGTTTTTCATCTTCGCCTTCAGCGTCGGTGTGGCCGAAGCTTCCAACGCGGTTGCGCAAAGTAGCGTAATCTCTATCCTGATCGACTGGACACCGCTGCTGTTTAAAGGATTTCTGTTCAACATTCTGATCAGTTTTCTCTCTATGGCAATCGGCACCGCGTTGGGTGTTGTGCTGGGCGTGATGCAGGTTTCATTGATCTTGCCCGTGCGTCACAGTTCCTGGGTTGTGACACAATTTTTCAGAAACTCCCCTTGGCTGGTACTGTTGTTTGGGACCATGTTTATGCTGCCGTTTGAATTTGTCATCGGCGAAACGCGTATTCCGTTCCCTGATTGGTTAAAGGCGGTGATCGGACTTTCCCTGCCCGTGCTTGCCAATATTTCCGAGATTGTCAGAGGTGCGATCAAATCTGTGCCCAGCACACAGTGGGAAGCCGCTGAATCGCTGGCGTTCACGCGCACGCAGATTATGTATCAGATCATTTTGCCGCAATGTTTCAAACGCATGATCCCGCCATGGATGAACATGTACTGTCTGTTGACCATGGCAACCGTTCTGGCATCCATCGTTGGTGTGAACGAGGTCATGACACTGGCAAGCCAGATATCGGCTGCGGAAAACAGCCGCAGTGACCTGCTGGCCCCGCTCTACCTTTACATCATGGTGTGGTTCTTCATCTACACATACCCACTGGCCCGCTGGACAGTGATGCTGGAACGCAAGTTCGCAGTGAAATTATAACAGGAGGTTTCTAATGATTGGCTCTCAAGACTGGACACCAGATCAACCAATTATTTCGATCCATAACGTACGTAAATCCTTTGGTGAATTGGAGGTGCTGAAAGGTGTCTCTATGGACATCAACAAAGGCGATGTGATCTGCATCATCGGGCCATCTGGGTCCGGCAAATCCACCCTGATCCGCTGCATCAATGCGTTGAATGACATTCAGGCAGGCTCCATCACCGTGGAAGGTCAGGAAGTCCATGATGACAAGCTGGACAAGCTGGATTTGCGCAAGAAAGTCGGCATGGTTTTTCAGCAATATAACCTGTTTCCCCACAAGACAGCGTTGGAAAATATCATGATGGCCCCCATTCAGGTTTTGAAACAGGATAAGGCTGTTGTCGAAAAACGTGCTTTTGAGCTGTTGAAAAAAGTCCGTCTGGAAGGGCGGGAAAATCACTATCCGGGTGAACTGTCCGGTGGTCAGCAGCAACGTGTGGCTATTGCACGATCCCTTGCCATGGAACCGGACATCATGTTGTTTGATGAAGTCACAGCCGCTCTTGACCCGGAAACGGTGAAAGAGGTTCTGGTCACCATCAAGCAACTGGCTGAAGAAGGGATGACCTGCATTCTGGTGACCCACGAGATGGGCTTTGCCCGCGAAGTGGCGGACCATATGTATTTCACCGATAAGGGCGTCATCGTTGAAGATGCCCCGCCGGAAGAATTTTTCAGCAACCCCAAAGATGCGCGGACGAAAGAGTTCCTCGCACAAATTCTATAGGAGAAAGCAAGTGCCCAGACCCATCTCGTCGAGATGAAAAAGGGGCATTCAGGAAAGGGTCGTGACATGACATATTTAGATAAATTTCTAGGCAAACTGTCTATTATGGTGAAGATCTATCTGGTGATCTTTATCTTCATCATGGCGATTGGCGTTATGGTTTTCAGCGCCAATCGAACGACCCTGACCCTTGAAGGCGAGATCAATTATTTCGCCAATGAAGTTACCAAAGAAATCCAATCTGCAATGAACGTGCGCTCTGATCTGGGGGAATTGGGTGTCAACCAGATCAATATGATCGTCGATAGCCAGACCATCTTTGGCGATGACGGCGCAGAAGTTTTAAAACCGTTTCTGGATATCCGCAAAAAACTGCTGGCCTCCATCGCGAATAAAATCGAAAAACTGAAAGCGAACGCCAATGTCGATGTAACCAAACGTATCGCTGAATTTGTGGTGACCTACGATCAATGGCTTAAACTGGATGCAGAGATCACCCATGCAGCCATCGAAGGTACGCCGGAAATTGCTTTTGCACTGGCGGCAGGCGACGCCAAAAAGTTCAGGGAAGGGGCTTTGTCCCAGATCGCAGGCCTGGTTGATGTGATCAATCAGAATGCGGATCAGAATGCCGAACGTATCCTGGCGGAGGCGGAGAAAAAACGGTCCCAGAACCTGATCTTTTCTATTTCCATGGCGGTCTTTGGTTGTCTGGTCGGGGCCATTGTCGCGATCCGTGGTATTCGCAGTCCTCTGGATGGTCTTCGCAAGGTCATGGGGGCCTTGGCAGACGGGAATGTGGATGTTCATATCTCTGCCAAAACACGCAAAGACAGCATCGGCAAGATGGCCCAGACCGTTCAGGTTTTTAAGGACAATATCCTGAAAGTTCAGCAACTGGAAAAGGAACAGGCCGAGAATGAGAAAAAGGCTGAAGCCCAACGCAAGGAAACCTTAAAACAGGTCGCACAGGAATTTGAAGCCAGTGTGGCCGGGATTTCCAGTTCTGTTACTGAAGCTTCTTCTGAAATCCATAGTTCGGCTGAATTGCTTTCTTCCAGTGTTGATAGCGCCAGTGCGGCATCGACGGCTATTTCCAACGCTTCTGGTCAGGCAGCAAGCAATGTGGACGCCGTGGCTTCTGCTGCCGGGGAGTTGTCATCTTCGATCAACGAGATCAGTGAACAGGTCGCCAATTCCAGCCAGATCGCCAATTCCGCTGTTCATCAGGCCGAAATGACATCTCAAACAGTTTCTGAACTGGTCCTGTCAGCTGAACGGATTGGGGAGGTTATAGAGATCATCAGTACGATTGCGGAACAGACCAACCTGTTGGCCCTTAACGCCACCATCGAAGCTGCGCGTGCAGGCGATGCAGGCAAAGGCTTTGCCGTTGTGGCATCCGAAGTCAAGAATCTTGCGAACCAGACAGCATCGGCCACCGATGAAATTACCCGTCAGATTTCCAATGTGCAATCTTCCACCAATGAAGCGGCGGAAGCCATTTCAGGGATCGGCAAAACCATTTCTGAAATGAATGAGGTGGCATCCGCCGTGGCCGCAGCCGTGGAAGAACAAAGTGCAGCCACACAGGAAATCGCCCAGGGTGCGGATATGGCATCACACGGCACCAACGAAGTGTCTGAAAATGTCGATAATCTGGATGCCATTGTGAAAGACACAGGTATTGCATCCCAGGGGCTGTTGAAAACATCAACTGAGCTGAGCAAGCAATCGGATTATCTGCGCACAGCGGTTGAGAAATTCCTTTCAAACATCAATGAAAATTAAGTGTTTGGGTCGTGACATGAATTACCAAAGCTATTTTGAAACAGAGATCATCAATCTTCAGAAATCCGGCAATTACCGTGTGTTTGCGGAACTGGAACGTCAGGCCGGTGTCTATCCCCGCGCCATTCGCCATAAGGAAAAATCTGAAGATGAGGTCACCATCTGGTGTTCGAACGACTATCTGGGTATGAGCCAGAATGAACATGTCATCAAAGCCATGTGCGACGTTGCCAGCAAATGCGGTGTGGGTGCAGGCGGAACACGTAATATTTCCGGGACCAATTTTTATCATGTCCGTCTGGAAGAAGCGCTGGCAGACCTCCATCAACAAGAAGCCGCCTTGCTGTTTAACTCCGGTTATATGGCGAATTTTACCGCGCTCAGTACCTTGGGAACCAAGATTGATGACCTGATCATGTTTTCAGATGCAGAAAATCACAATTCGATGATTGAAGGTATTCGTTTGGGTCGCAGTGAAAAACAGATTTTCCGGCACAACAATATGGCGGACTTGGAACGGTTGTTAAAAGCCCAGCCTGCCTCGCGCCCCAAACTGATCGTGTTTGAATCTGTTTATTCCATGGATGGGGACATTGCCCCGATTAAAGAAATTTGCGATCTGGCGGATCAATATAACGCCATGACTTATATCGATGAAGTTCACGCTGTTGGGCTTTATGGGGAACATGGTGCAGGGGTTGCCGAACGCGAAGGGCTGATGGATCGCCTGACCATCATTCAGGGCACCATGGCAAAGGGCTTTGGTGTGGTCGGTGGCTATATCACCGGGTCGCGTTATATTTGTGATTTTATCCGATCATTCGGGCAGGGATTTATCTTTTCAACCTCGATCCCGCCTTCGGTTGCGGCGGCCTGTCTGGCCTCAATAGATTATTCAAAAAATCACAATGAATTGCGCGTCCAGCATCAGGAACGGGCGCAAAAACTAAAGGAATTGTTGAAAGAAGCTGGAATTCCGGTTCTGGACAACCCAAGTCATATTGTGCCTGTCATGGTGGGTGATCCGGTTTTATGTAAGGAAGCCAGTGACATCCTGTTGGATAAATATGGCCATTACGTTCAACCCATCAATTATCCCACTGTCGCCATGGGGACAGAACGGCTGCGATTTACGCCGTCGCCGCTCCATACGGACGAAATGATGCAAGATTTGGTTTCCGCCTTGAGAGTGGTTTGGAAGACCCTCAGGCTCGCATCCTAACATGCTGAAATGACTATGCTAAACCTGCATGAGCTAAAAGAAATAAGAATTGGGTTTAGCCTTCGTATTTAGATAGGGTCCGTGAAATTCATACTCAGACTCACAAAATATAACAGGAGAGGTTATATGTTAAAAAAATGGACAGGTACCAAGCTCTGGCTTCGTATTCTTATCGGCCTTATTTTAGGCGTCGCAGTCGGTGTTGCTTTTGGGGAACAGGCCACCGCACTGAAACCCATTGGTTCCATCTTCATCAATACCATCAAGATGCTGATCGTGCCGTTGATTTTTGTTTCATTGGTTTGCGGCGTTACATCCATGAAAGACCCGGCCCGTATGGGACGCATCGGCATCAAGACCTTTGTGATCTTTCTCTGCACCACAGCCTTTGCCATTCTGATCGGTCTGGGTATGGGCACATTGTTTGAACCGGGCGTGGGTGTCTCCATCGAAGGTGCAGGCACCGTTGCCGCCAAAGAAGCCCCATCCCTGATGAATATCATCGTCAATCTTGTGCCGAAAAACCCGGTCAGTGCCTTGGCGACAGGCAATGTTCTGCAAATTATCGTCTTTGCCATCCTGCTGGGCATTGCGATCAATATGGCAGGCGATAAAGCCAAGCCTGTTGAAGCCATCTTTAATTCTCTGTCCGACATCATGATCAAACTGACCCATATCGTGATGGAATTTGCACCGATCGGTGTCTTTGCCCTGATGGCGTGGGTTGCGGGCAAATATGGTCTGGATGTTCTGTTGCCGATGGGGCAGGTGATCGTGGCTGTTTATGTGGCCTGTATTGTCCATGCCGTTCTGGTAATGGGTGGGGCTGTACGCTTTATTGCAGGGCTAAGCCCGGTCAAATTCTTCAAAGGGATTTTTGATGCGCAAGCCGTTGCCTTTACCTCCACCAGTTCGTCTGCCACACTGCCAGTAACTATTCAGTGCGCACGGGAAAATCTGGGGGCATCGAAGAATGTATCCAGTTTTGTGCTGCCGTTGGGCGCCACCATCAATATGGATGGGACAGCGATCTATCAGGGTGTGGCTGTGCTGTTTATCGCGCAAGCCTTTGGTGTTGATCTGGGTATGGCTGAATATGCCACCATCATCGTGACGGCAACCTTGGCGTCCATCGGGACAGCAGGTGTACCTGGTGCGGGTCTGATTATGTTATCCTTGGTACTGACCTCTGTTGGACTGCCACTGGAAGGGGTGGCGCTGATCGCAGGGATCGACCGTATTCTGGATATGGCACGCACCTGTCTGAATGTAACCGGTGACAGTATGGTGAACCTGATCGTTGCCAAAACCGAAGGGGAGTTGGATGAAGACATCTTCAACGCAGAAAGCGACCCGGTTGAAGAAAGCTTGAAAGCGTAAGGGTAAGAAAAAAACACCTGACTGTCAGGCTTCGCTGAAAAGTCCCCTTCGTTTTCGTGCGGTTCCACATGCGTGAATGAAGGGGACTTTTGTTTTCTTGGGTTAGGACCTAGGGAATGAGAAAACCATAAGGAGTTATTGAGCCATGTTGAAATTTATCACACTTGTGCTTTCTGCCTGGTTTGCCCTTCTGGGCGTTCACCCAAATACACATGCCCAGGAAAATCAAATCCCCATTGATATCGTTATCGATGAAAATTTTGCGCCTTATACCATCCGTTTAAGTGATGGCAGTTATGGCGGTTTGTATGTGGATATCGTGCGTGCCGCTTTAAAGGCACAGGGGATCAACTATAAAATCGTCGGGCGTCCTTGGAAGCGGGTGGTTCATCTGACCGATATGGCCGTCGTTGATGCCACCATCCCCTGGCGTGCAAAAGAGGAACGGTTTAAAAAATATCACATGGTTGGTCCCATCACCAAAGAAGGGGCGAGAACGGTCTTCTGGGCACGGATCGATTTTTCCAAACAATCCTGGGATGATCTGTCGGAATTTTCAAACTATCTGATTGGAAGTATTTCCGGCTATGCCTATCCCGATGCTTTTGAAAAAGCAGATTTCCTGCGCAAAGCGCCAGTCACAGCAGATAATGATGTGTTGGTGAAACAATTGTTGTCCGGGCGCACGGACATGATCATTGGGGATGAACATGTCTTGCGGGCCGAAGCCAGCGGTCTGGGCCTGTTGCAGCAGTTTAAACAGGTGGGCAAGCCGCTGGATGTGGTCAAACGCTATATAGCAGTGCCCAAAAGCAAGCCCATGGTCGCAGAAAAACTGCAACAGGCCATGGACGCCTTTCATCAATCAGAGGAATATGGCAAGATTCTACGACAATATCGCGGGCGATAATCGCTCCTTATAAAAATAGCTATGAGCGATAATCGATCATTTTCTCGTCTGATCAGCGCAAACGTGATAGGTTTTGAAGGTAATTAGGTTGGCAGGATACTTGCGTATTTGTTTCCCGACCTAGAGCTTCAAGATGTGATTTAATGTCCAAGACCAGAAAAATCGTCGGGAAATTTGCGCCATACAGCCGATTGGCGTCGCGTTATCTGTTGTTCTCGCTGGTTATTGCGCTGCTGCCGCTTTTTATTCTGTCATTGCTGTATGATAATTACGTTGTGGAACTGATTGAAGAAGTCACCGATCAGAAAAACACCACGCAAGTGGTCGCTTACGAAAATACCGTGCGACACTTTATCAAGGAACGTGCACAGGAACTGGATGATTTAAAAGCACAGTTTGACCGCCCGCAGTTTTATCAATCCGATCAGACCGAAGATTTGATCCCCGAACTGGAAGCTATTGTCCGGGTGTTGCTAGATAACAAATCCATCTATGGGGTGGTGTTTTATAACGCAGAAAATAAAATCGTGCGCACCTTTCCCAGTGACCTGAATTTCATTAAGAAACCGGGCAGGCTTCCTTATGTGAATTCTGATCAGTTAAAGGTCCTGGGACCCTCCACACCGGAAAATGGCTTGCCCAGCTGGTTTATCCTTAAATCGCAAGTAAACGCGGGGGAAGAAGGCATCGGCTTGGTCTTGCGCTTTGCTACCCTGACTGGGTTTATGAATGATTTCAGTGTGCCCGGCATTCGCGAAGCCTATCTTAAAACACCGGATGGGAAGTTTTATGATGCGGCGGGACGCGCGCAGGATTTACCCAATCGGGCGAAATTGCGCAATGTGATTGAGATTTTGCCCGGCTGGCAGGTTTATCTGGACCATGATACCTCGGTCACTATTCCGCAAAGTAAGCAGGTGCGTTACTTCCTGATCCTGACTGCCATCATTACGGCGTTGGTGATCCTGTATCTGAACTATAGCGTCAGTAACCGTATTAATAAACAGATCGGCCATTTGCTGCGCCGGGTGGAAAAGGTGGCGCAAGGCGATATCAATACGCCGCTGAAAGTTTCAGGCAATTGGGAAATCCATAACCTTAGTCTGTCCATTGAAAGTATGCGCAATCAGCTTCGCAAATTCATCCGCTCCAGCCTTGAGATGGAACGCAGGGCAAGTCTGGGGCAGATGGCAGCAGGTGTGGCGCATGAGGTCAGAAATCCCCTTGCGACGATCAATACTGCTGTGCAGGCGTTGAGCAAAACTGAAACCGATCAGGAAAAACTGGAACTGATGGGGATCATGAGTGATGAAATTTCGCGCACCAACACGGTGATTGAAGACCTGCTGGATTATGCCCGGCCGCGCGATCCACAGCCGGAACTGTTTGAAGTGCAGGAACTGATTGATCACACCAAGACACTGGCCGATGTGGTGGCGAAGAAGCAGCATATAACGATTTTGGCCGAGATTAAAAGTGATCCCAGCACACCGTTGACCATCTATGGCGACCCGGTCCATATGCGTCAGGTTTTACTGAATTTGGTCTTGAATGGCCTGCAGGCGATGGAAGGGATGAAAGGCGGGCATGTTCTTATCCGCGCACGCCTTCATAAGGAGGGCTGTGAGCTTGCCATCGCCGATGAAGGTGAAGGGATTGATCCAGAAAAAATAGCCCGCATTGTGGAACCATTCTTTACGACCAAAGCGCAGGGCACGGGCTTGGGACTATCTATCTGTTCCAGCCTGATCTCGCGCAATCATGGGACCATGACGTTTGAAAGTGAACCGGGCAAGGGCACCACAGTTTTATTGAATTTGCCACGTAAAGCCTGGCAGGAAGAAAATGAGAAGGGATAGAGGATGAATGATATTAAAGTCCTGGTGATTGATGATGAAAAGAACCTGGTTCACAGCATCAAATTCTCTTTGAAGCAGGAAGGGATGAGCGTGGTTGCAGGTTACACCGGAGAAGAAGGCATCTTTCTTGCAAAAAAAGAACGCCCCGACATTATCTTTCTGGATTTGAAACTGCCCGATATCAGCGGTATGGATGTGTTGCAGCGTTTTCAGGAAGAACAGATTAATATCCCGACCATCATGATCTCTGCCCATGGTGATACACGCGCAGCGGTGCAGGCGGTGAAGATGGGGGCGGTGGATTATCTGACCAAACCGTTTGAACTGGATGAACTGGTCTTGCTGGTGCAACGTAATGTTCAGCGGGTCAAACTGGAAAATGAAGTCGCCTTTCGCCGTACCCTGGATGCTCAAAGCAGTGGCATCGTGGGCGAAAGTAGCGAAGTTAAGAACCTGTCGGCCCAGATCAAACAGATCGGGGAAAGTTCCACACAGACCGTACTGGTCAGTGGCCCGTCCGGCACAGGCAAGGCGTTGGTTGCCAAGGGGCTTCATAACTTTCGCCATTCCGAAGCCTCCTTTGTGGAAGTGAACTGTGCCGCCCTGCCGGAAAGCTTGATGGAAGCTGAACTGTTTGGATCGGAAAAAGGGGCTTACACAGGGGCGGATCAAAAACGTATGGGGCTGGTGGAACTGGCCGAAGGCGGTACGCTTTTTCTGGATGAAATTGGGGAGATGTCTCTATCCCTGCAGGCCAAAATCCTGACGTTATTGGAAAGCCGTAGTTATCGCTCGGTTGGGTCAGCGCGGGAAAAGAAAGCCAATGTCTTTGTGGTGGCGGCCACCAATCGCGATTTGTTGCAGGATGTGGAAGAAAAGAAATTCCGCCGTGATCTGTTTTATCGCTTAAACGTGTTGCCCATTTCGGTCCCGGCCCTGAATGAGCGGGGCAACGATCCGTTGATCTTGCTGAATTATTTCGCTGACCATTTCGCCCGACAGGAAGGTCAGGTTCCGGTCAAAATAACGGGTACTGTGCGCGATGTATTAAACGCCTATGACTGGCCGGGCAACGTGCGCGAACTGAAAAACCTGATGGAACGGCTGACCATTCTTTATCCGGGTCAGGATATTGAGCTTGCTCAACTGCCCACAGAAATCAGTGTGACGGCTGATGCGGTTGGCGAAGGCGGCGAACTGGTCGATACGATTGAATCGTACGAGCGTAAGGTGATCGAAAAGGTTCTGTTGGAAAACAATGGGCGCAAGGGCCTCGCGGCGGAAGCCTTGGGCATTTCACGCCACGCCCTGAAACGCCGGATGCAACGTTTGAACATGACCACACCAGCCAAGGTACAGGCGGGATCATGAAACGTCTTTTATTTTTGCTTGTCACTTTATGGATGATTGCCCCGGCGCATGCCCGTGTGGAACGTGGTGTGGGGGTAGAAGAGGCAGATGTGAATGTGGGCTGCCTCTTTCCTTTAAGTGGCTATGGCATTGGCTTTGGTAATGACAGTATCATCGGTATTGAACTGGCGCTGGAAGATATCGCAAAAGATCTGCCCGATGCCCCAAAAATGCGGGTGATCATTGAAGATACCAAACTGAAAGCGTCGCGCACCATTCGTCATGTGCGTGATTTCGCCAATCAGGACAAGACCCAGTTTGTCTGTGGGATTGTTAGCTCCGGTATTGCACTGGAAGTCACCAAGATCATTGATGATCTGGGCGTGGTCTTTATCGGTACGGACAATGCATCATCGCGCCTGACAGGATCAGCACTGACGCAAAATTATTTTCGTGTCACCAATAATACTTATCAGACCATGTATGCCGGTGCGCAATATATCCGGGATTCCTTTGGTGGTATTTTGAAAAAACGCCCCTTGCGCATTGCCTTTATCGGGCCTGACTATGACTATGGTTATCAGAACTGGCTGGATTTGCAGAGTGCATTGGAAAAATTGAATATCGCATATGATCCCGTTGCCACCCTCTGGCCCAGTTTGTTTGAGGTAGATTTTTCTGCCCAGATCAGGTCTTTGCTGCGCGTAAAAGCAGACCTGATTGTGAATGAACAATGGGGTAATGACTTCATCACTTTTATGCGTCAGGTTAACGATAGTGACTTGATGGAATATTCGAAGATTGCGAACTTTGGCTCTGGTGGGGATTATGACGTGCTCGCCAAGCTGGGGAACGATTTGCCACAAGGATTGATCCTTTCAGCGCGTCATCATGTGAACTGGCCGGAAACGAAAGAGAATTCATCTTTTGTGCGTCGTTTTTATGATCGCACAGGGCATTATCCGTCTTATGTGGCGCAAGGGGCGTATTCCGGTATTCTCGCTATTGCCCTGACCCTGATTGATACGGGCGGTGGTACGGACCTTGATGATATCCGTGCGTCTTTATCCAAGATCGAAATGAAACTGCCGGAAGACCCCAACGGGTTTAAATCTTTCATGAATGCCAAAGATCATCAGATACAGCAGGTGATCTCCATTGGCGAAACCGTCATTGATCATCGTTTTCCCCCTGCCACCCGCCTGATCGGGAACTGGAAAAACTATTTCCCCATGGAAAAAACTGAATAAGAGCGCATTGCGCCCATCCCCCTTTCCTATCTTGAGCGCTATTGATCTCTATGGAATTTTATCGAATGGTGTTGATTGAATAATGTTATTAAAATCAAATGCTTAATTTGATTTTATGAACTGGCACAGCCTCTGCAATACCTCCTGACATAAGACGGAAAGGCAGAGAGTGGTTTCATATTTTTCGTTGAGATCGACACGGACTCTCTGCCTCCACTTGAAACAAAACATGTTTGGAGGCAACAGAATGCTAAAAACGATTTCAAAGATGGCCCTGGGTGGGGTCGTTGCACTGGGAGCAACTTTATCAGCAGCACAGGCTGCACAAGATTATAAACTGGGGCTGGTGACTTTCTTATCCGGTGGGGCAGCTGGTCCCTTTGGTGTCCCCGCAAAAAATGGCGCGGATTTGCTGATTGATGCGCTCAATAAAGGCGAAATGCCAGCCCCTTATAACAAGATCGGAATTAACGGTCAGAAGATCAAACCGATCTATGTAGATGAAGCAGGCGGTGCCACCAAACAAACGGCGGAATATCGCAATCTTGTGGAACGCCAGGGCGTGGATGCGGTTGTTGGTTATATCTCTTCAGGCGATTGTCTGGCCGTGCCAAGTGTTGCGGAAAAGATGAAAAAGATCACCGTTCTGTTTGATTGCGGCACGCCTCGTGTCTTTGAAGAAGCCGATTATAAATATGTGTTTCGTACCGCAGCGACGGCGACCATGGATAATGTGGGCGCGGCACGTTACATCACCGATGTGGTACAGAACCTGAAATCTGTTTCCGGCATTAATCAGAACTACGCTTTTGGTCATGACAGCTGGAATGATTTCACCGCAGCCCTTGCACAGTTCAAATCAGAAGTGGGGGTATCGACAAAACAGTTCCCGAAAATTTATGCGGGTCAGTATGGTGCTGAAGTTTCAGCTTTGATGGTCAATCCGGCAGAAGTCATCCATTCCTCTTTCTGGGGGGGCGATCTTGAAGCATTTCTGCTGCAAGGTTCAGCGCGTGGTCTGTTTGACGACCAGTCTGTTGTGCTTACGACTGGCGAAAGCGCGGTTTACAAATTTGCTGAACATTTCCCGGAAGGTGCAATTGTTGGGGCACGCGGTCCAAACGGTATTTATGCACCGGATACACCCCTGAACCGCTGGCTGAAAAACGAATATAAGGCCCGTTTTGGTACCGAGCCAAGCTACCCTGTTTACCACATGGTGCAGGCCATCATGGGGCTGAAACTGGCAACGGAAAAAGCAGCCACCAAAGAAGGCGAGCTGCCATCTGATGAAGCCATCGCAAAAGCATTTGAATATCTTGAATATGATGCTCCATCAGGCAAAGTTTCCATGGCGATTGGCAATGGTCACCAGGCCATTCAGGAAATGGTCTTTGGTCAGGTTGCCAAGCATGAAGGCAAGCTGGGCATGTCAGATGTCGTACGCTATGCGGCCAAATGCGTGAACCCGCCAAATGGTGTGAAAGCAGCTGACTGGATCAAAAGCGGCTTTCAGGGCGCTGAATGCGATTAATGCCTCTACGACTCCCTAGGCATTAACTTTGGAAAGGGTGCCTGTCCCCAATTATTGGCACCCTTTCCCTTTTTCAAATCATTTAAATTCGAGGTGAGCGATGAACTTGGCTCTTGCAGTTCTCGTGGATGGTGTCGTTTATTCTTCGTGGCTGTTTTTGATCGCCGCTGGTTTGACGCTGATCTACGGTGTTATGAAAATTCTCAATATGGCGCATGGCAGCTTTTATGCCATCGGGGCTTATAGTGGTGCGTCCCTGATCGGTGTCTATTTTGCAGGCGGCAATCCGCCCTGGGCCAGCTATCTGTTATTGATTGGTGTGGCTTTGGTTGCGGGTCTGATCGTCGGTCTGTTGATTGAACGCGGGTTTCTTCAATTTATGTATGGCCGTGATGAAGTGGTGATGATCCTTGTCACCTATGGCATCCTGTTAATTTTGGAAGATACGATCAAGCTTTTGTGGGGGGTGGATCCTTACTTTGCCTATCAACCTTACACATTGCTTGGTCGTACAAAAATCGCCGGGCTTTCTTTTGCCAATTATGACTTCATGCTGGTGACTGTCACCGCGCTGATTGCTTTGGCGCTATGGTGGTCTCTGAACAAAACCCAGAACGGCAAAATCCTGCAATCGGTCATTCATGATCGCGAAATAGCAGGTGCGCTGGGCGTGAATGTGACCAAAATTTTCACCATTACTTTTGTGATCGGTGCCTTCCTTGGTGCTTTTGCCGGGGCCTTGACTGCACCGGGCATTTCCGTGGTGCCGGGCATTGGTATTGAAGTGATCATCCTGGCCTTTGCCGTTGTGGTCATCGGTGGGCTTGGCAGTGTGGGCGGTGCCTTCGCAGGTGCGCTGATCGTTGGGATTTCGCGTGCGTTATCGGTGCATCTCTATCCCGATGTGGAACTGTTTGTGATCTATGGCGTGATGGGGCTTGTATTGGCTTTCCGTCCGCAAGGTCTGTTTGCCATTGCAACTGCGAGGAAGATTTAACATGGAACAAAAATATTCATACATGATGTTGATCGCTGCCCTGGCCGTGATGGCGCTGGGTTTGATCTTACCCTACTGGTTCAGTTTTCTTGTGACCGTTGCGCTTGCTAAAGGCTTGGTGGTTTTGGGTTTGTTGATCCTGATGCGCACCGGGTTGGTGTCGTTCGGACAAGGCCTTTATTACTGCGCAGGGGCTTATGCGGTTGGGGCCTTCAGTAACTATTTTGAAACTGACAACGTGGTTATCCTGCTGCTGGTGGCGATTGTCGCTGGTGTGGTGATTTCGTCGCTGGTGGGCCTGTTGTTGTGCCGATACCGTGATATCTTCTTTGCCATGTTCTCCATGGCCTTTTCCATGATCCTTTATGGGGTGTTGGTGAAAAGTGCAGACCTTGGCAGCTCTGACGGATTTAACGTCACCGCACCCGCTTTGTTTGGTTGGGCACCACAGGTGACAGGTGGTGGCATCCTGCCATATTGGACTGCGATTATTCTGGTTTGTCTGGCGGGCTATATCATCTGGAAATATCTGCAATCGCCCATGGGCATGGCGGGTGAAGCCATTCGTGAAAATGAAATTCGGGTGGAATATCTCGGGGTCTCCGTTCAGAAGATGATCTATTTCAAATATATCTTTGCGGCTGTTCTTGCATCCCTTGGCGGGGCGATCGTGGCGATGAGTGTGGGGCATATTGATCCGGAAATGGCTTATTGGACCACCTCGGGTGAGTTTGTCTTTATCGCACTGCTGGGCGGCATCGGCCATGTGGCGGCACCACTGCTGGGCGCGATTATTTTCGAGCTGATGCGCACCTTTGCTTTCCAGCTTTCACCTTATACCTGGCAGATGGTCCTGGGGATTGCGCTGCTTGCGATCATCATTTTCCTGCCTAAAGGCCTGTGGTCGTTGAAAAGCAAAATCGTGAAAGGAGAACAGGCATGACAGCACTCTTGAGAACCCGTGATCTCGCCAAGAACTTTGGTGCGGTCACAGCAGCAGCGGATATCAATGTAGATATCAATGCCGGGGAAATCGTCGGTGTGATCGGATCAAACGGGGCGGGTAAAACCACCTTCATCAATATGGTTACAGGCTATCTGGAACCAAGCGCAGGCGAAATCCTGTTTGATGGCATCAGTGTTATTGGCCGCAAACCGCGTGAAGTGATGCGTGCTGGCATGTGTCGGTCTTTTCAGGTGGCGCAATTGTTCCCGGAACTGACGGTTCTGGAAAATGTGATTATCGCGATTGGCATGGCGGAAAGTAAAACACTGGCTTTCTTTGCCCCGCTTAAAAACAAAGCACGTGATGCACAGGCCCGTGCCATGCTGGAAGAATATGACATCATCCAATATGTGGATGAGGTTGTTTCCACCCTGCCACAAGGAGTGCGCAAGCTTCTGGATATCGCTATGGCCATGATCAGCAAGCCGAAGATTCTGCTGCTGGATGAACCCACATCGGGTGTGGCGATTGAAGATAAGTTTGATTTGATGAACACGGTGATGGCGGCCGTTCGAAAATCCGGTGCGGCCGTTTTATTTGTTGAACACGATATGGATGTGATCGCGCGATATTCCACCCGCGTGCTGGCCTTTTATGACGGACGTGTGCTGTCAGACGGGCCGACACTGGATGTGATGCGTGATGAAAATGTCCAGAAACTGGTCATCGGCCATCATCTGGATTTGGACGAATTGGAAGGAGCAGCCTATGCTTAAGCTGGAAGATGTCTCAACCTCCATTCAGGGGACACCGATCCTGCGCAATGTGGACCTTGAGATCAAAAAAGGTCATATGGTCGGCCTGATCGGGCGCAACGGGGCGGGGAAAACCACTTTGATGCGCACCGTTATGGGTGTCTTAAAGCCTACAGGCGGCGATATCATTATTGATGGCAAGAACCTGACCAAATCCGGGGCCCATGAACGCCCGAAACTGAAGGTTGGTTACATGCCGGAAGACCGCCGTCTGATCCCGACTCTAAGCGTGGAAGAAAATATCCTGATCCCGGCCTGGGCGAACGGTGTCAATGAAGCCGAAGCCCGCTTGGCTTGGGTTTACGAGTTGATGCCCGAAGTGGAAGGGTTTGCGGATCGTAAAGCCCTGCAGCTTTCAGGCGGGCAGCAAAAACTGGTCGCACTTGCGCGTGCGATGATGAGCGGTATTCACGTTCTATTGCTGGATGAACCGTTTGAAGGAGTGGCCCCTGCGTTGTCACGTCGTCTGCTGACGGTGCTGGAAACGCTGAAGGACGAAGGGCTTTCTGTTTTGTTGTCTGAATCAGATTACACCCATTCCAAGGACCTTGTGGATGAGGTTTATATGATTGAACGCGGGGCGGTGACACAGAATTGATCTGGTTGATCAATCGCAAAAAGGGGCTGCTGGCATATCGTCAGCGGCCCCTTTTTTTGCTGGATGTAGGGCACAAAAAAAGCGGCACCCGGGAGAAGTGCCGCCAAGTTTTGTAGGGAAGGGACGTCGGGACTTGCTAGATCCCTCCCATGCAGAGGTACTTGACTTCTACATATTCATCGATGCCCTGATGGGCACCTTCACGGCCCAGGCCGCTTTCTTTGATGCCGCCAAAGGGGGCGACTTCGGTGGAAATGATACCTTCATTGATGCCAACCATGCCGCTTTCCAGTCCTTCGCTGATGCGCCAGATGCGACCGATGTCGCGGGCGTAGAAATAAGCGGCCAGTCCGAAAGGCGTGTCATTGGCCAAACGCAGGGCTTCTTCTTCATCTTTGAAGCGATAGATGGGTGCTAAGGGGCCAAAGGTTTCCTCATGCGTGACGATCATTTCTGGGGTGACATCAGTCAGAATTGTGGGTTCATAAAAGGTCCCGCCCAAATCGTGGGGCTTGCCGCCCAGGACAACTTTCGCGCCTTTTGAAACAGCATCTTCCACATGGTTCTGGACCTTATCAAGGGCGGCCTGATTGATCAGCGGGCCTTGGGTGTTGCCACCTTCAAGGCTTGGGCCGACTTTGAACTTCGAAACTTCAGCTTTCAGTCGTTCCACAAAGTCATCATAGACATTGTCCTGCACTAAAATTCGGTTGGCACAGACGCAGGTTTGACCTGTGTTTCTGTATTTGGATGCAAGCGCACCCGCAACAGCCGCATCCAGATCAGCATCATCAAAGACGATGAAAGGCGCATTGCCACCCAGTTCGAGGCTGACCTTTTTGACCGTATCACTGGATTGTTTCATCAGTAATTTGCCAACCGGGGTGGAACCTGTGAAAGAGATTTTGCGAACGATCGGACTTTCGGTCAAGGCCCCACCCACCGCAGGGGCGTTGGATTTGGAACAGGTCACCACATTCAGCAAACCAGCAGGTAAACCTGCCTGTTCGGCAAGTTCACAGAGTGCAAGGGCTGACAGCGGGGTATCTTCGGCAGGTTTGACCACGACGGCGCAGCCCGCAGCCAATGCGGGGCCGACCTTGCGGGTGATCATGGCGATGGGGAAGTTCCAGGGGGTGATGGCAGCCACAACGCCGATGGGTTGTTTGATGGTCATCAGGCGTTTATCTGACATATGGGCCGGGATAACATCACCGTAGGTGCGCTTGCCTTCCTCAGCAAACCATTCAATGAAGCTTGCGCCATAAACGACTTCGCCGCTTGCTTCCACCAGTGGCTTGCCCTGTTCTGCCGACATCAAAAGGGCGAGGTCTTCCTGATTGGCGAGGATCAGGTCGTTCCATTTCTGCAAGATGGCAGACCGTTCTTTCGCCGTCTTCTTGCGCCAGCTTGCAAAGGCGGCGTGGGCATTTTCAATCGCCTGACAGGTTTCCTCTGCCCCCATATCGGGAACGGAAGTGATCAGACTTTGATCTGCCGGGTTGGTGATGTTCAGGATTGCGCCATTCTTGGCATCAACCCATTGGCCGTTGATATAAGCCTGAGATCGTAAAAGGTTGGGATTGGATAAGGTAAGGGGCATGGTAACTGTTATTCCGTTTCTTTAAAAAGCGCGGTTACGACGCTTTGGAGTTTTTCAGGGAGGGGAGTTGGTTTCTGCGTTGCGCGTTCCACATAAACGTGGATGAAGTGGCCTTGGGCCGCAGCTTGTTCTGAACCTTCGATAAACAGGCCGATTTCATAACGCACCGAACTTTTACCGATTTTGGTCACTCGAATGCCCGCTTCCACATTTTGCGGGAAGGTGATGGAGGCAAAGTAATTACACCGGGTTTCCACCACCAGGCCGATGACCTCGCTGTTGTGGATATCTAGGGCACCTTCATCAATCAGATGTTTGTTCACGGCTGTGTCGAAATAGCTGTAATAATTCACATTATTGACGTGACCGTAGACATCGTTGTCCATCCAGCGAGTGGGAACGGTTGAAAAATGGGCGTAGTCCACACGAGCGTTTGGGGTCGGTTTGTTTGACATGATCGAGACCTCAAAACGCAGCTTGATAAAGCGAAAGCGCGTGATCTTCACTGACGTCACGCGGATTATTGACCAGCAAGCGGGTCTGTTTCATCGCTTCAGATGCCAATGTGGGAAGATCAGATTCAGAGACACCAACTTCTCGCAAGGTGCTTTCCAGACCCAGGTCCGTGCAAAGTGACGCTGTTTTGGCAATCAGTGCCTCCACCCGTTCATTCAGACCCGAAACTTGGGCAAGTTCACTAAACATGCTGGGGGCCAGCTCATAATAGGCTTGCGTGCAGTGGGATGCATTAAATCGCATGACATGCGATAACATTAGGGCGTTGGAAAGGCCATGGGGCACATGGAAGATACCGCCAAGCGGATAGGCAAGCGCATGGACCGCAGCCACCGGGGAATTGGCAAAGGCCTGCCCGGCGAGGGTGGAACCCAGCAGCATGTTGGAACGGGCTTCTTTATTTTTAGGGTCGCGCACAACGGTTTCAATATTGGCACTCAGCAGACGTAAAGCTTCTAAGGCCAATGTTTTTGAAACTGGGTTGTTGTTAACCGATTTGGAGGTATAAGCCTCAATCGCATGGACCATGGCGTCAATCCCGGTGGCAGCAGTGATGGAAGCAGGCAGGCCAAGGGTCAGGTCCGCATCCAAAAGCGCCACATCTGGCAACAATTGCGGCGCAACGACGCCTTTCTTTTCCGTCTTTCCTACCGTGATGATAGAAATCGGGGTGACTTCTGATCCCGTGCCTGCGGTTGTCGGGATCTGGATCAGGGGTAGGCGGTGTTGGGTGGCCATATTGACCCCATAGATGTCTTCCAGCTTTTCCCCGCCACCAACCAACAGGGCGACCAGTTTTGCCACATCCATGCTTGATCCGCCGCCAAGGCCAATTACGCCGTCGATTTTTGCTTTTCTGGCAACGTCGCAGGCCTGTTCAACGATGGCAGCAGGTGGGTCAGCGACGACATCGCTGAAGATTTCAATCTTGATGTCTGCCTGTTTCAAGCTTTCAACTGCGCCATCAAGCAAGCCAAGTTTTAAAAGTCCGGGGTCGGTCACCAGAAGAATGCGTGATCCGATGTGTTGTTTGGTGATTAGTCCAAGTTTTTCGATGCAGCCAGGTTCACAAATGATGCTTTTGGTCGTGTTGAAGACAAAGCTATTCATTGAAAAGCCTCCCTTGTTATTGCCTTTGCGTAGATTTCACTATGTCATTGCAATTGGGGTGCCAAGCGATGTTGTTCTTTAGTGTTTTGATTTTAAAAGATAAAATTATGATTAATTTGCATTTTGAGCCGCTGGCGATCTTGGTTGGCAAAAGCGTGAGCGTTTATCGCTCTGGTTACGGTCTCTGTTGATGTCTAGAGGAGAAAGTCCGGGTGCAAGTTTAATTTTTAATGCCCAAAACAGAAGAGATTCTTCAACGAACTGTATAGTGCCTATAGGTGAGTTCAGTTATTGGGGAGCATTAGTTCTGGTGAGCAGTGCTAACGTATAAAGCAAGGAGAATGAGTGTCTGCTCTTATTGATCTTTTGCGCCCATATATTCCATCAGGCTGCTGTAGGAATCCTGAATATGCTGGTGGGTCAGTTCGGCAGCCAGGTCGCCATTACCTTCTTCGCAAGCTTGTAAAATACCCAAATGTTCCTTGCGTGCCTTTTCCATCCCGTCCGTCAGGACGAGTTGTGCACGCACGTAAGAATCGATGCGATCGCTGATTTCTTTGATGATCTTTAAATGGAAAGGTCGTTGGGCATCACGATAAAGGGCTTCATGGAAGCGTCTGTTCAGTTCGCCCCATTGTCCAGGGTCGGTTTCCGTGCTGAATTTGTCACAGCATTCACGCGCGATTTCCAGGGTTTCTTCTGAGATATTTTGCACCGCATGTTTGATGATGAGCGGTTCCAGCATCAGGCGGATTTCATAAATTTCTTCAATTTCATCATCGCTCAGGGAAGAAACGATGGCGCCTTTATAGCGCTCATTCTTGACAAGTCCTTGTGCTTCCAGACGTTTTAAGGCTTCGCGTACCGGAATGCGAGAGACATTAAATATCTTTGCGATATTTTCCTGACGGATCGACTCGCCGGCCTTCAAATTACCGCTGATGATCTCATCACGCAGCGCATCGAAGATAATATCCGATGAAGATGCCGATTTTCCCAAATCCACAGCACGTTGTTTCAGCTTGTCGTACAAGGCCCGTCCTTCCTTTGTTTTCTGCCTTTTTTTGAATAAGGGACAATGCATTCCCTGTCAAACAAGATGCACTTTATCGCAAATTTTATAAAAAATATATTGCATATTGGATCCAATATGCAATATACAAAAATTACTCCGGCACGAAGAAGGCGATAAAACAGGCCCTCGTTGCCCGGTTCATTTTTTCATTGGAGGTATTTATGTTTGGTCGTCTTTTGAAGACATTCGCTCTTGGAGCATCTCTTGCCGTGGCTTTTTCACAAGGTCCGGCGCAGGCAGATAAACTGGATGATGTGATTGACAATGGTGTGCTGCGTTGTGGCGTCGTTCTGGATTTTCCGCCTATTGGCTATCGCGATGCCAACAACGAACCGGCCGGTTTCGACGTTGAATATTGCAAAGACTTGGCAAAAGCATTGGAAGTCGAAGCCAAGATCATGCCTGCCACCTGGGCAGAACGTCTTCCCATGATCGTTACCAATCGTGCTGACGTGGTGTTTGGTGCGACGTCTGATTCATTGGCGCGTGCCAAAACGGTTGGGTTCACCATCCCTTATGCAATTTATTTCGCGCAGGCTGTTGTCGGCAAAGACAGTGGCGTTGTGACATTTGAAGACCTGAAAGGCAAGCGCGTGGCCGCTGCTGTTGGCACAGTGCCGGAACAGGAATATCTGAAAATCGCCAAAGAACGTGGCTGGGAAAAAGACTATCAGGGCTATCAAAGCGAAAATGAAGTCTTTCTGGCTGTGGCACAGGGTAAGGCTGATGTCGGCATTACAACAAATACAGCTGTAAAGCCGATTGTTGACAAGTATGACACGGTCATTGCTGGTCCTCGCATGCCTTGGACGACGGACTACACGTCTGTTGTTGGTCCACGCAAAGATATCCCATGGCTGAACTATCTGAACCTGTTTGTCACCCATCAGGTTCGTTCCGGTCGCTATGGTGAACTTTGGGAACAATATGTGGGTGGTGACGCCCCAGAACTGCGCATTCCCGGCGTTATGTATTAATCCTAAATCGTCATCCCCGCTTTTGCGGGGATGACGAAGAAAGTTAGTAAAATGGATTATAATTTTCATTGGCGCCCGGTTTTCAAGAGACTGCCTGAACTGTTGGATGCAGGCCTGCTCACCATGGAAGTTGCCGTGCTTTCCATGATCATCGGGATTATCGCCGGACTATTGCTGGCCCTTGCCCGCATGTCTGCCCCGGCCCCGATCAGATGGTTTGCCACCAGTTGGGTGGAACTGGCGCGCAACACACCGGTTTTGTTTCAACTCTTCTTTTTCGGTTTTGGTATTGGTGCCTTTGGTGTCCACCTCAGTCCTTATTTTATCGTTTTGGCGGGGTTGAGTTTTAACAATGCAGGTTATCTGGCTGAAAACTTCCGTGGTGGTTTTCAGGCCGTTCCCAAGACACAGCTAAATGCAGCGCGGTCTTTGGGCATGACTGCCACCCAAGCCTATGTGCGCATCATCATTCCGCAGGTGTTGCGGATCGTTTATCACCCGATGACCAACCAGATGGTCTGGGCGGTGTTGATGAGCTCCCTTGGCATGATGGTTGGTTTTCGTGAACTCTCAGGCGAGACCCAGTTCTTTGCCTCAAAGACCTATCGCATTTTCGAATATTTCGCCATGACCGCTGTCATCTATTACGCCATCGTCAAGATCATCCTTGGCGGTTCCAAACTGGCGGCAACCCGTCTGTTCAGATATTAGGAAAGGAAGTTTGATATGAGTAATACAGCCACTTTCTTTACCGACTTTCAGGCAACAGACCTGTTGTTCCTGGGCGAAGCTGCCGGACGGACATTGTTGATTTCAGCTGTTTCCATTTCCATTGGCACTGTGCTGGGTATTATTTTCGGCTGGTCGCTGGAAGCATCCAAATTCGCTGCACGGGCAACCATAGGCACAGTGTTGGATGTCTTTCGAAGTGTGCCACTGATCATTCAACTTGTTCTGTTTTACAATTTCTTCCCCATTATCGGGTGGAACCTGGACCCGTTTGCTTCTGGTGCGTTTGTTTTGAGCATCTATACCGCAGCGCTTGTTGCCCAGGTGGCACGTGCCGGGATTGAAGCTGTTGGTTCCCCCATGCGCCGGGCGTCGCGTTCTTTGGGGATGAGCTATTGGCAGGACCTGCGCTATGTGGTCTGGCCCATCGGATTGCGCGCCGTCTTTCCTGCATGGGTCGGTGTGGCCCTTAGTGTGGTCAAGGACAGTGCCCTTGTTTCGGTACTTGGCTACATGGAACTGCTGCGTGCGTCCCAAATTCTGATCACGCGCACACAGGAACCCTTCATCATTCTGGCAGCGGCAGGGGCGTTCTATTTCGCGCTTTCCTATCCGCTCTCCAAATACTCACAAAAATTAGAAGAAAGGTGGGCCTCATGATTGAGATCAAAGGACTCCACAAATATTTCGGGAAACTTCATGTCCTGAAAGGCATTGATCTGAATGTGGACAAAGGCGAAGTCCTCAGCGTTATCGGGTCATCCGGTTCGGGTAAATCCACATTGCTTTACTGTATCAACGGGCTGGAAGATATCCAGGAAGGCCAGGTTGTTGTGGATGAAACCGACGTTCATGCCAACGGCACCTGCGTTAACAAGCTGCGTCAGAAACTTGGGATGGTTTTTCAGCAATGGAATAGTTTTCCCCATCTGACAGCTGTTGAAAATGTGGCACTTGCGCCAAAGATCGTCAAAAAGAAATCCAAAGATGAAGCCATGGCCATTGCTGAAAAACAGCTCAAGCATGTTGGGTTAGGGGATAAGCTGGATGTTTATCCATCTGCCCTGTCCGGTGGCCAGCAGCAACGCCTTGCCATTGCACGCGCTTTGGCGATGGAACCAGAATATATGCTGTTTGACGAAGCAACTTCCGCGCTGGATCCGGAACTGGTCGGCGAAGTGCTGGAAACCATGCGCATGTTGGCCGAAGAAGGCATGACGATGATTTGTGTCACCCACGAAATGGGCTTTGCCCGCGATGTTTCAGATCGTGTTGCTTATTTCCATCAGGGGATCATGGAAGAAATCGGCCCGCCGGAACAAATCTTCGGTTCTCCCCAAAGTGAACATACACAGAAATTCCTGGCGAACGTTCGCTAGGCCCCTCACATCTATTTTTAACTATACTCTCTACAAAGCAAAGGAATACGGACATGTGGAAAGGTATGATGCCTGCCGTTACAACCAAATTTAAAGAAGACGGATCAATCGATGCAGCCGAAATGGAACGTTGCATTGGCCTGCAGATGGATGCGGGCAATGCGGGCGTGATCGTCTGCGGTACATTGGGTGAAGGCTCCATGCTGTCACTTGATGAACGCATTGAGGTTTTGAAAATTGCCAAAAGTGCCTGCGGTAACAAACCCGTCTTGCTGACGGTTAACGAAGCGGGCACCCGTGAGGCTTGCCAATTGGCGCAGATGGGCAACAAGGCTGGTGCGGATGGCCTGATGGCTGTGCCGTCCCCGATCTATCACACAGACCGCCAGGAAACACTGGATAACTTGAATGCAATCGCGCAAGCGGGTGATCTGCCCATCATGATCTATTCCAACCGTGTGGCTTACCGTGTGGATGTGACGCCGGACATGATGATGGAACTGGCTGCTGATGAACGTTTTGTTGCCATCAAGGAAAGTTCTGATGATATTCGTCGCACAACTGAAGTGTTCAACACCTGTGGTGATCGTTATGCGGTATTTACAGGCGTTGACAACCTGGGGCTTGAAGCCTTGTGCATGGGTGCTGATGGCTGGGTATCCGGCGTATCTATCGCATTCCCGGAAGAAAACCAGCGTCTGTATGATCTGTTCCGCGCAGGCCGTCTGGAAGAAGCGCGCGAGATTTATCGCTGGATGCGCCCGTTGCTTGATCTGGATGTTTCAACCCATCTGGTGCAACAGATTAAACTGGCAGAAGCCATTGCCATTGGATCAACTGAACATGTCCGCGCTCCTCGCAAAATTCTGACAGGCGAACACCGTGCAAGTGTTGAAAAGATCGTTCGTGATCAAATCGCCATTCGCCCGGACCTGAACAAATTTAAACTGGCAGCGTAAAATGACGACATTTCCAAACCTGATCGGCGGGGAATGGACAATGGGGACCCAACAGGTCCCCAACGTCAACCCGTCCGATACGAATGATATCATTGGGGAGGCTGCCTCAGCCACTGCCGATGAAATGAACCGCGCAATTGAGTTGGCAGCTGAGGCGCAAATCAGTTGGGGGGCTTCAACGCCGCAAACCCGTTTTGATATTCTGGATGCTATCGGTACAGACATTCTGGCGCGCAAGGATGAACTGGGTGATCTGTTGTCACGTGAAGAAGGCAAGACATTGGCTGAAGGCATCGGTGAAGTGATGCGCGCGGGGCAAATCTTCAAATTCTTTGCAGGTGAAGCGTTGCGTATCCCCGGGGAACGTCTGGATTCAATTCGTCCCGGTGTGGATGTGGATATGCGCCGTGAGCCCGTTGGGGTTATCGGGCTGATTACACCCTGGAATTTCCCCATCGCCATTCCAGCCTGGAAAATTGCTCCGGCTTTGGCTTACGGCAATGCGGTTATCCTTAAAGCGGCAGAAGCAGTACCGGGGTCTGCCTGGGCGCTGGCGGAGATCATTGAAAAGTCCGGCCTGCCCAAAGGGGTTTTCAATCTGGTCAATGGTCGTGGTTCTGAGATTGGTCCGGTTATGATTGAACATCCAAAAGTTCAGGCGATTTCCTTTACAGGGTCGGTTCAGACCGGGCGTGCTGTTGCACAAGCCTGTGCCAAGCATTTGAAGAAAGTGCAGTTGGAAATGGGCGGTAAGAACCCGATGGTCGTTCTGGATGATGCGGATCTGGATATCGCGGTCAATACATGCGTTAATGGTGCATTTTTTTCAACTGGTCAACGTTGCACGGCCTCCAGTCGGATGATTGTCACCAAGGGTATCTATGATAAATTTGTTGATGCCATGATCAATGCGGTTTCATCTCTGAAAGTGGGTGATGCTCGTGATGCTTCCACACAAATTGGTCCGGTGATTGATGAGCGCCAGCTTGAAAAAGATTTGGAATATATCGACATTGCCAAGGCCGAAGGGGCCAAGCTGGCCTGTGGTGGAGCGAAAATTGACGGGAAAGGGCATTACATGTCACCTGCCTTGTTTATCGATACTACCAACGACATGCGCATCAACCGCGAAGAAATCTTCGGTCCTGTAGCAACCATTATCAAGGCAAATGATTATGAAGAAGCGCTGGCAATCGCCAATGACACCGAATTTGGCCTGTCAGCAGGTATCTGCACAACGTCTTTGAAATACGCATCTGACTTTAAAGCGCGTGCCAAAGCTGGCATGGTGATGGTGAATTTGCCAACAGCCGGGGTGGATTATCATGTCCCGTTTGGTGGCGCAAAAGGGTCCAGTTACGGATCGCGTGAACAAGGGCGTTATGCGGTAGAATTCTATACCGCCGTCAAAACGTCTTACACTCAGGCTTAAGGGAAACGCCATGGAGAAGTCACAACGCATTATTGTCATTGGTGGCGGCATTGTCGGTCTTGCCATTGCTGAAAAGCTTTGTGCAGAAGGTAAAGACGTCACCCTTATTGAGAAAGAGACAATTGCCGCCGGGGCCTCTCAGGGCAATGCGGCAGGGTTGGCTTTTTCCGATATTATGCCACTGGCTTCACCTGGCATCCTGAAAAAGGCGATCAAGTGGTTCCTCGATCCACTTGGTCCCTTTGCCGTGGTGGCGCAGGACTTGCCACATACGTTTGGTTGGCTCCTGCGGTTTTTAAAAGCTGCACGTCCGGCACAATTTAAGAAAAGCATTGATGTACAGGCGGCACTGATGCATTTGGCGAAAGATACTTTCCCGGAGATGCTGGAACGCAGCAATCTGTCATCCATGGTGCGCACCAACGGTGCCCTGCATCTTTATGAAACTATGGCTTCTTATCAAACGGACCTTGAAAAATGGCAGTTTCGAAAAGAACATAATATAGCTTTTCAAACTTATGAAGGCGATGCCCTTCATTCCTTTCAACCGGGCCTGAGCCCCTCTTTTGTCGCAGGAATTTTTGCATCGGAATGGCAATCGGTCAGTAACCCGCTGGATTTCTGTCAGGCCCTGCATAAGCATCTGAATGAAAAAGGTGTGGAGACGGTTTATGGGGAGGTCTCAAACCTTGCAGACGGTCTGGTTACCTTGAAAAATGGTGATCAACTGAGTGCAGACAAAATCATTCTCGCTGCGGGTCCCTGGTCTTCAAAACTCAGTTCAAAACTTGGCGACCCGGTTCCGTTGATTGGGGAACGTGGCTATAATACCACCTTACCCAAAACAGCTTTTGACGGCCTGGATCACACGCTTGTTTTTTCCGATCATGGTTTTGTCGTGGTGCCTTTATCCGACGGGGTGCGTATCGGTGGGGCATCAGAAATCGCCAAACTGGACCGCGCAGCCAATTACAAACGCTGCAAAGCCATGATGACCAAAGCCACACGCCTGCTGCCTGAACTTAAGACGAACGATGGTGTGGAATGGATGGGGGCACGCCCGGCCGTACCCGATACTTTGCCAGTGATTAGTTATGCCAGTCGATCCAAAAACATTATTTATACGTTTGGTCATGGTCATTTGGGTTTGACACAATCCAGTGCAACCGCTCAACTCGTCTGTGAACTTGTGGACAATCAGGAAACCTCCATCGATATCACCGCACTTCGCGTCAACCGATTTTAATAAAAAGGAAGAACAAGAAATGACACGTCACACATTTTTCTGCATTGATGGGCATACATGCGGCAATCCGGTGCGTCTGGTTGCAGGCGGCGGGCCTGACCTTCAGGGCGATACGATGCTTGAAAAACGCGCGCATTTCCTGAAAGAGTTTGACTGGATCAGAACCGGGTTGATGTTTGAACCACGCGGTCATGACATGATGTCCGGGTCTATTCTGTATCCACCGACCCGTGAGGATTGTGACGTTGCCATCTTATATATCGAAACATCCGGCTGTCTGCCCATGTGCGGGCACGGTACAATCGGCACCGTAACCATGGCCATTGAAAACGGTTTGGTTACTCCAAAAACACCTGGTGTTTTGAACCTGGATACACCTGCGGGAAAGGTGGTCGCGGAATATAAACAAGTCGGCGATTATGTTGAAGAAGTCCGCCTGACCAATGTACCTTCCTTTCTTTATAAAGAAGGTCTGTGTGTTGAACTTGACGGGCTGGGCGATATCTTTGTTGATGTGGCCTATGGCGGTAATTTCTATGCCATTGTGGATGCACAAAGTAATTTTCAGGATTTGGCGGACTTTACCGCAGGTGAACTGATCGGATTTAGCCCCAAGCTGCGTGCTGCCCTGAATGAAAAATACGATTTTATCCATCCTGAAAAAACGGATATTCAAGGCCTGAGCCATATCCTGTGGACAGGCAACACAACGCAATCCGAAGCCACAGCGCGTAATGCTGTTTTTTATGGGGACAAGGCGATTGATCGTTCCCCGTGCGGGACCGGAACCTCATCGCGTATGGCGCAATGGGCGGCGATGGGGAAACTGGGTGTGGGTGATGAATTTATTCATGAAAGCATCATCGGGTCCATGTTCAAAGGGCGTGTAGAAGGCAAGACAAAGGTGGGTGATTATGACGCCATCATTCCATCCGTTGCCGGCTGGGCCCGAATGACCGGAACCAACACGATTTATATCGATGATCGGGACCCTTATGCTCATGGCTTTGTGGTGAAATAACATGCGTTCAAACAAGATCATTCATATTGTCGGCTGCCATGCAGAAGGCGAAGTGGGCGATGTCATCGTTGGCGGTGTTGCCCCACCACCTGGCGATACATTGTGGGAGCAATCACGTTTTATTGCGAAAAATGAAACCCTTCGCAATTTCGTTTTAAATGAACCACGTGGCGGTGTCTTTCGACACGTAAATCTTCTGGTCCCGCCAAAGAACCCCGAAGCACAGATGGGCTGGATCATTATGGAACCGGAAGACACACCGCCCATGTCCGGATCAAATTCCATTTGTGTGTCCACGGTGCTGTTGGAAACAGGTATCCTGCCCATGACAGAACCTGTCACCGAACTGACACTTGAAGCCCCGGGTGGACTGGTTCGCATCAAGGCTGATTGCAAGAATGGCAAGGTCGAAAAGGTTGCGGTGCAGAATGTCCCAAGCTTTGTTGACAAGCTGGATGCAAGGCTGGAAGTGGAAGGTCTGGGCACTCTGACGGTTGATACGGCCTTTGGTGGGGATAGCTTTGTGATGGCAAGTGCGAAAGAACTTGGGTTTGCCATCACCCCTGATGAAGCACGAAAATTGGCAGAAACAGGCATCAAAATTACAAATGCTGCCAATGAACAATTGGGTTTTCATCATCCAACCAATCCGGATTGGACCCATTGTTCTTTCTGCCAGATACATGCCCCCATGACTCATGAAGACGGCATTAAATCTGTCAAAAATACAGTTGTCATTCAACCCGGCAAACTGGACCGTTCGCCAACGGGGACAGGTGTTTCTGCCCGTATGGCCGTGCTGCATGCCCGTGGTCTGATGGAAGTGGGAGAAAAATACATCGCACGTTCTGTCATCGATTCACGCTTTGACGGGCGCATCGTCAAAACAACAAAGGTTGGCAATAAAGACGCGATTATCCCCGAACTTTCCGGTCGTGGCTGGATCACCGGGACCTCTCAGCATATGCTGGACCCGTCTGACCCCTGGCCGCAGGGTTACCGTATCGGGGATACCTGGCCCATGTTGAAAGGTAAGTAACATGTCACATATCCCCTTTATTCAGGCCCATGAGGTTGAACATAAACTGTCCTGGAAGGCGGTCAGTGACGCCATGATTGCCGGGCACAAGCAACCGCGTGCGGATATTGACGATATTCTCTTTAAACAGGGTGAAAACGCCTTATTAAACCGGGCAGCCTGGATTTCAGGGGCGGGGATCGGGATCAAGACAGCCACGATCTTTCCAGATAACCTTCCTGATTTACCCAGCATTCACGCGGTCTTTACCCTGTTTGATGATCAAACAGGTGTCCCCACTGCCCTGATTGACGGGATCATGGTGACGAAATGGAAGACTGCAGGGGATTCCATTCTTGGCACCCGTTTGCTTGCCAGAAAAGACAGCAAGACAGTCACAATCATCGGCGCTGGTGCGGTGGCTGAAAGCTTGATTGATGCCTATCGGGAAGTTTGGTCCGATCTTGAACGTATCATTCTCTGGAACCGATCTTTTGAAAAGGCTGAAGTATTGGCGAAGAAGAAAGATGTGGAAGCTATGGAAGACCTCGAACAGGCTCTCAAACTTGCAGATATTGTCTCCAGCGCGACCATGTCTGTTGAACCTGTCATTCCGGGAGACTGGATCATGCCCGGCACCCATGTGGACTTAATCGGTGCCTATCGCCCGGACATGCGCGAAGCTGATGACAGATTGCTTCAGAAGGCTTCTTTGTTTGTGGATGCACGCGAAACCACCCTTCACGATATTGGGGAACTTCTCATCCCCCTGAACAATGGGGTGATCAGGGAAGAGGATGTGAAAGCGGATCTTTATGATCTATGCAACGGTGCAATCGCACGCACATCTGATGATGAAATCACGGTCTTTAAAAATGGGGGTGGCGCGCATCTTGACCTGATGACCGCCCTTTATATCCAGTCAGAGTATCAAAAAACATGACCCATTTCCCTTCCATCTTTAATGACGCCATTGGCCCGGTGATGCGCGGTGCTTCCAGTTCCCATGTGGCCGCAGCGCATCGAATTGGGTTGTTGGCACGTGATTATATGGATGGTGATTTTTCATCCGTTCTGGTCGAATATGATCCGAATACGTCGCTGGAACCGACCCATGATAGTCAGGGATCAGACATGGGCTTGTTTTGCGGCCTGATGGGGTGGGAGGTGACGGATGAACGAATGGTCGATGCACGTAAATATCTTGAAGGTATGGGCGTTGAGACAGAAATTCGCATCACGGATTATGGGGCGACCCATGAAAATACCTATAAACTGACCCTTCGTAATGAGGACCACAGCTTGTGCCTGTATGCCATTTCTATCGGCGGCGGTATGGTGGAAATCATTGAAATCAACGGGACGAAAGTCTCCGTGTTTGGGGACTATCATGAAACGTTCGTGGAAGGTGATGTTGGTGAGGTAAAAGCTGACTACATCCTTGAACGCGATGGCTTCACGCAGATCAAAAGCCAGCATCCGCTGAATATTCCCAACAGTCGGTCTATGGCCCCTGTGCTTCCTGTTGGGGCGCGTAAAGATTTGCACGTTCCTTTTTCCAATGCAGATGAATTGCAAAAATATAACAAGGATAAAGGCTTATCTTTCTGGGAACTTGCGCTGGAGTACGAAAGTCAGCGCGGCAACCTGTCAACTGAAGCTGTCTATGAGAAAATGCGCGCGATCGTTCGCATTCTGGATAACTCCATTGATCAGGGTTTGGCCGGGACAGAATATGAAGATCGGATCTATCCCGCACAGGCACCACTTTATAAAGAGAAAGGAAACAATAGTCTGAACCTCGGTCTGTATGATGATGTCATCGCTGCGGTTACAGCGTTGATGGATGTTAAAAGTTCCATGGGGGTGATTGTTGCCGCCCCAACGGCCGGGTCATGCGGGACTTTGCCGGGGACCGTTCTGGGGGTGGCAAATGCCCTTGGGATGTCAGAAGATCAAAAGACCAGGGCTATGTTATCGGCTGGGCTTATTGGGGTATTCATTGCACATATGGCAACATTCTCAGCAGAAATAGGGGGCTGTCAGGCAGAAACCGGGTCCGGGTCGGGCATGGCTGCTGCGGGACTGGTGACGTTGTTTGATGGCAGTGTTGATCAATGTCTGGCTGCCGCTTCAATGGCTTTGCAAAATACTTTCGGATTGGTCTGTGACCCTGTTGCAAACCGGGTGGAAGCCCCCTGCCTGGGGAAAAACGTTCTGATGGCAGGCAATGCCCTTTCCGCGTCTAACATGGTCCTGGCAGGGTTTGATGCCTTGATCCCGTTGGATGAAGTCATCGTTGCCATGCATCAGGTCGGTCAGTCTATCCCATGTGAGCTGCGCTGTACGGGCAAGGGCGGCCTTGCAACGACACCTACAGGACAAAAGTTGTTTAAGCAGATGAACTGCGGTTCATAAGCGTTCTCCATTGTTCAAAATAATGAAAATATTAGGTTCTGTTGACAAAGTGCTTTACCCAAACCCGAATTGATGTGACCTGAACGAAGCCGAGAAAGCTTAACATCGTTTTGTCATATCG
>NZ_JAWLVJ010000025.1:0-59883 GCF_033100395.1 Terasakiella sediminum
AGCTTTGCGAGAAGGTGATATTGGCCTGGCGCAGATATTTACAAAGGGCGCGCAGCAACATCACCGGCCAGGGCTTGATGCCTGCCTGAATAACCAGACGGTTAAACCCGTCATTCTCCACAACCCCGTTCCAGACCTGACGGAAGGTTTCCTGAAAACTTTCACGAATGGCAGACAGATCAATCCCGTCACCTGTGGCTGTCACCAACCCAAAGTCATGGATCATAATGAGATCGACATCGGCATTTTCCGGCCGGATGGGATAAGGATGTTCATCCATCACCCGCAAGCCCATATTCTCCAGCATCGGCAGAACATGGGATAGCGGCACCGCACCACTGGGGTGGTACAGCTTGAAACGCACCACATTTTCAGAAGCTTCGATGGGGCGGTACAAGCTCAGCTGAAGTTCCCCGGTACGAACAACCTCATCCAGCTTGGCAATGTCAGAAACCGCAATGGCTGCGTTGTTGCCTTCGATATAGCCGGATGGAAAAGCGTTTGCATAGCGCCGGAACTGCTCCAGCCCCTTTTCCTCACCATTGCTTGTGACCAACTGGTCCCGCAACTGATCCGACCAGTTACGCGCTGCCTCGATCAACAGGGTTTCAATTTCGGCCACATTGACCGATTTGATGTCCTGCCGCGTGGTTTTCAAAACCACATGGAGCTGGGCAAGGGGCGAGTCATCAATCTTGGTGTAAAAGGCCAGAACCGTGGCATTAAAACTGTCTTCCAGAATGCCCTGAAGCTTACGGCGCAGGCGGGTGGTAAAGACATCCTTGGGGACAAAGAGGATAGCAGAAACAGAACGTCCAAAGATATCCGGGTGGATGAAGAGGGAGACTTTTTCACGCTCATTTAACTGGAAAATACCGTAGCAAGTATCAAACAACAGGTCCGGCTGACCCTGAAACAATTCTGATCGGGGGAAGGTTTCGATCACATGTTGAAGAGACTTTTCGTTATGGCTTTTGGGAGTAAAGCCTGCCTTATCCAGAATGTAGCGCCATTTGGTTTTCATAAAAGGCACGTCACGCAGAGACTTGCGGTACGCACTGGAGGTAAAGAGACCTGCAAGGAAAGTGAAGCCATTGATTGCGCCGTCATCATCATAGTGATTGATGCAGATGATATCCATAAAGACCGGGCGATGGACCAGAGATTTATGACTGGATTTAAAGACGGTCAGCGGAGAAATGGGGGATTTTTTATCCAGGCCTTCTGCGAACTCTACAATCTCGTGGGCAAGTGGCCGGTTGGACTGTTTGAAGATGCCAAGGGCGGAATTTAAATCCAGTTTGCCCTCTTTCGCGCTGACAAGACCCAGATAGGTGAAATGATCACAATCCAGCCAATGAAGGAATTCACCTGCTTCTTTGTGGTCAATCTCCAGCAAGCGATCACTCAAGGATGCCAATTCTTCGCGCATTGAACGCCAGTCAGATACAGCTGCTGTGCCTTCAACAATACTGTTGTGAATGACATCTTCCAGGGCCTTCAGGCGAACTTCAGAGGTCTGTTTGGTGATGGAGAGGAAGATGATGGATTCATCTGTAACACCGATTTCTTCAGGTGATTGGACAAGCTTGACCAGTTTGCCTCTATCACCGCGTACCATATGCAGGACAGGGTGGAAATTTTTAAGGACATTGACGTGATAGTCATCAAGGGCGCTGATGATGGAGTCCACCAGAAACGGGCGGTCTGTGACGCAAATCTGGATGATGGTGTGGTCGGACTGCCAGCCGTGTTCTTCCAGATTGGGATTGTAAATCTGGACTTTCACCTCATCCTTTGTGCGCTTTGACATGAAGCGCCAGAGGGAGGTTGTGGCCCCGAAAAGCACATCGAAGCTTTCATCCAGAATATCCTGCGCAGATGCCTTTGCAAAAAAGTGTTTTACAAAAAAAGAGGCCTCCGCCCCCAAAGTTTCAGATGTGGCATCAGCAACTTTGCGGATGAGGAGGTCTTTGTTTTGTTCAGCGGTCGATTTCATAATCTGTCCCTGGGTCCTGATGGTATGGCTATGATCGATGAAAGGAAAAGGGTTTGACGGATTCAATCTTGGAAATGATAAATCCATCTTCGACAGGCATGGCCTTGCGCACGATGGTGATGGCACCATTTTCATCATTGGCATCAATGATATAGTCGCGTCCTTCTGCCCAGTAATCTTCATAGGTTTCATGATGTTTGTTCAGCTTGACCAGTTCACGAACAGCCTGGTTGTAAACGGTTAAACGGAACTGCTTGGCGGCATTTTGATGATGGGGACGAAGCATGACATACTCCTTGGTTATTGAGAGAAATTAGGCGTCTGCCTGAACAGAGGAAATAAAGGTATCGACCGAACCACGCATGGTGTTGCAAAGCTCTCCCAGACGCTTTGTGGCAGAACTGACGACTGACGTCGCATTCTTGTTATCTTCCACAGAGCTGCTGACAAAAGCGATGTTGTGGGCAACTTCTTTGGTGGCTGTTGTGGCCTGATTAATATTTTCAGAGATATCCAGAACAAACTTGCCCTGCGCATTTGCTGTTTCCGACATGGAAGCAACGGTGCTTTGGATTTCAGAAATGCGCGATGAGATATCGGTGATGGCACTGACAGCGGAACTGGTCGAATTCTGAATACCACCAATTTTCAGACCGATCTGATCGGTCGCCCGGTTGGTTTGGTCGGCCAACTGTTTAACCTCGCTTGCGACAACCGCAAAGCCTTTGCCTGCTTCACCCGCTCGCGATGCCTCAATCGTAGCATTCAGGGCCAGCAAGTTTGTTTTGGACGCAATATCCTGGATCATGGCGATGATGTCGTTGATTTCTTTTGCTTCCACCGACAGGCTTTCAATCAGCTTGCTGGTGTGGGTGGCATCAGCCACGGCCTGATTGGCAACCATCAGGGATGCATCAGATTTGACAGCCACTTCCTGCACCTTTTGCTGCAAGGCATCTGTTGCTTCATTCACCGTTTGCACGTTTGCCAGCATTTCTTCAGACGCACCTGCCACAGCAGAAGTGTTGATCGAAGTTTCATTGGCACTGGAAGAAAGCATATCGGTTTCTTTGTTGATGGATGTGGCCTCGCTTGAGACATTTTCCACCGCACCCAGCACGCTTTCCTTGAAGTCGTTCAGCAGTTTACGCATCACTTCATGGCGTTGCATTTCTGCTTTTTCCCGTTCCGCCGCAAGCTTGTTGTCAGCTTCCTGTGCCGCTTTTCCGGTTTCAGAGAAAACCTTAAGCATGCGGGCCATTTCTGAGATTTCGTCACTTCCACGATCATGCACTTCGATGGAGAAATCACCTTTGGAGACTTTTTCCATGGCGGCGATAATGCGCATCAGGCGACGGATCAGATTGCGACGGACATAAAGCCAGACGATAAGAATAGAAATCACCAAGGTGGCGGCAACGATGGCCGTAATAAAGGTGCGCCCTTCCATCACGGAATTTTTTGCCAAGTTAACAGAGCCTTCCACAAACATGGATTGTTCATTAACCAGAACATCGGTCAATTCCATCAGTTGGGCGGCAAGTTTACGGGTTTGATCCAGCGTAGCTGTAACATTTTCAGCATTGGCGATGGTCTTTTCACGATGACGAAAGACACTGTCTTCACCTTTGCCGTAGTTCAGCAGTTCTGTTGCCAAATCTGCGATCATGAAAACTTCGGGGTTATCTGCCAGGGCGTCCAGCGTAGTGGTGATCCGTTCTTCTGCCCAGTTGAATTTGCTTTTGACTTCATCAATTGCACCACCCTTGGGGATGGCAACGGCCGCTGTCAGCATACCGAAAGCAAGGTTCAAATCGCCAACCATATCTTTGAGGCTGCGTTCCAGCTGCAGGCGTTGTTTCATGGTGCCTGCGACCGTCGCGGGGTCGGCGTTTTCCAACAGTCGGCGGACTTGGCCATTTACCCCGGTTCCGGCGGACTCGGAGATGGGAAGCAATGCAGAATAAAAATCGGAATAAGCAAAGAAGATATCAACCAGCAGGTCCGCACGGTTTTGTTCAAGACCAAGGCGGGCACTTGTCAGGAATTCAATTTCCTGCTGTTTTTTATTGAGCTGCCCATAGGCTTTTTCGAGCTTTTCCAGTTGAACACTGCTGTCATTTTGATCTTTGAGGCTTTGAATACGGCCGGAAATCACCTGACCGAGGGCTGCGAGTTTTTCTTTTGCCTGTTTCAATCCTTCGCCATTTTCCACAGCGGCCATAACGGGGGCCTGTGCGCTGACTTGGGAGGCGTCGCGCGAAAGCTCTAGCGATTTAACGATTGTGGGGATGCTTTCTTTGCTTAATGCATCCACCACGTCGCCCGTTTCGGAAAAAGAAAGCAGAGCAATGATGGAAACCCAGATCGTCATGATCAGGATTGCGCCAATCGCAAGAAAGAGCCGGATTTGAATGCCTATCTTAGGATGGCGGACTGGGGAAATGTTTTTAAACATGACATTCATCCTATTCTGTGAGGTGACAAAGGCGTGAAACAGGCAGTTAAAAAGGGAATGAGGGGCCAGGGAGAGATGAAAATCCCCTCATTCCAAGTTTGCTGGTCCCTTACTTCAGAAGGCCAGCTTCTTTGTAGTATTTGGCTGCGCCATCATGCAGTGGAGCAGACAGACCATCTTTTGCCATTTCTTCTTTCTTCAGAACGCCAAAGGCTGGGTGCAGCTTTTTGAACGCGTCGAAGTTTTCGAAGACGGATTTCACAACGTTGTAGACGGTGTTGCTGTCAACATTGGTGGAAGAAACGAACGTCGCACCCACACCGAATGTTTTCACATCAGCGTCGTTACCGCGGTACATGCCGCCTGGAATTGTAGCTGTACGGTAGTAAGAGTTGTCAGCAATCAGCTTATCAACTTCAGGGCCAGAGACTTCAACGATCACGGAGTTACAGGAAGTTGTTGCTTCTTTGATAGAGCTGGATGGGTGACCAACAGTGTATACCATGGCATCAATTTTGTTGTCACACAGCGCTTGTGATTGTTCTGCCGCTTTCAGTTCGGAAGCGAGTGCGAAATCACCCATTTTCCAACCCAGTGCGTCCATCAGAACTTCCATAGTGCCGCGTTGACCAGAACCAGGGTTACCAACGTTGACGCGTTTGCCTTTCAAATCAGCAAAAGTTTTGATGCCTGCATCAGCGCGCGCAACAACAGTGAAAGGTTCCGGGTGAACAGAGAAGACAGCGCGCAGGTCTTTGAATGCGCCAGCGTCTTTGAATTTGCTGGTACCGTTATAGGCATGATACTGCCAATCAGACTGGGCAACACCCATGTCGAGTTCGCCAGCTTTGATGGTATTGATGTTGTAGACAGAACCGCCTGTTGATTCCACGGAACAACGAACGCCGTGATCTTTACGACCTTTGTTTACCAAACGGCAAATCGCACCACCTGTCGGGTAGTAAACACCAGTAACGCCACCTGTGCCGATTGAGATAAAGCCTTTGCCGTCTGCTTGTGCATTGTCTGCACCAATTGCAAATGACATTGCCCCGGCGATAATTGCACAGGATAGTTTGCTGATTGTCTTCATGTGAAGTCTCCTAAATAAGGTACTGTTAAAAGTAATTATTGATGAAGTTTCAGAAGGTGTTCTTTGAAAACCATCTGTTGCTTCACTTCACATGTTAGGTAGGGCTTGTGAACTGTTTGTCGCGTAGATGTGAATGGAATATTTTTTATTGTTAAGTTGTTGTGAACAGGTAAAAAAATAGCCTCGAAACCGAGGCACAACACATAACTTATGGATGATTTTCACTTCAATTCAACAAAATATATGATTGAATGGCGGAATCCGCTTATTCCGGAATATAGGTAAAAATATAACCGCTGCCATAAACCGTTTGTAAAAGCTGTGGGTCAGCAGGGTCATCTTCGATAGACAGGCGGATTTTATGAACAAGCCGGTCAATCGTGCGATCAAACGGTTCATCATCGGTACGTGGTGTCAGGTCCAAAAGCGTATCACGACTGAGCACGCGCCCGGCATTTTGTACAAAGACGGCGAGCAGGTTAAATTCGGTGGTAGTCAGTTGCTTTTGATTACCCGCCGGGTCAATCAGTTTTCTTTTTTCCAGATAGATTTTCCAGCCTTTGAAGAACAGGACATTTTGCTTCAATTTGTCATTGTCTGACTGGATGCGACGCAGAAGACTGCGGCATCGGGCCAGAAGTTCACGCGGTTCAAACGGTTTGGTGACATAATCATCAGCCCCCATTTCCAACCCAATGATCCTGTCGATCTGATCGGTGCGTGCGGTGATCAGAACTATACCGACCTCTGAATTGGCGCGCAGTTCGCGGGTGATGGTCAGGCCGTCTTTGTCCGGCAGATTAATATCCAGGAAAATCAGATCGATGTCTTTGGACGCCAATACCTGTTCCATTTGCTGACAGTCTTCAGCCGTGTGGACACAGTAGCCTTCATCGCTGAAATATGCCTGTAATGTCTCGCGGGTGATGGGGTCATCATCGACGACAAGGATGTTGTTATCAGTCATATGGTTTCATCAAGCCCCTTAAACCGAACCTATTGATTGAGCCACTTTCCCAAAGCATTTCTTGCGGTTTCATATGACTGTAATACATCTTTGGTCCTTTCACGAACTTCTTTTTCATTTTTTGTATCGGCGATCTTTTCAAGGGTACGCATTTGATTAACAAAGTCATTTAGCCCGAAATGACAGGTCGCACTGGCGATTTTATGGGCAGCATCCCCAATGGCTTCTGTCGTGGAATTTTCATCCTGAATGATGGGGATCAGGCTGTTCGCCTGTTTATCCATCTGATCCAGAATCTTGATAAACCGTTCACGGCCCAGTGAATTGAAATAGCGTTCCAGAATATCCAAATTGATGATGTCATCTTTTGCATCCGTTTGGTCATCCGCAAATTTTAATTTCTTTTTGGTGCTGGAAATATTGGACAGAACTTCCATCAAGCGGTCCGGCAGGATGGGCTTTTCAATCAGATCATCAATACCGGAGGCGATATAGCGTGCGATATCATCTTTAAAGAGGTTGGCGGTGACAGCAATGATGGTGACTTCGGCCAGTTTGCGATCATCAAAAGCGCGGATTTGCCGGGCGATCTGGTCCCCGTCAATATCAGGCAGGCGAATGTCCAGCAGGACCGCATCATAGATATGCTGGCTGGCAAGTTCCAGGGCGCGATATCCAGTCTGGGCGGCGGTGACTTCGTGGTTCAAGTTTTCCAGCAGGGTGGTTGCGATTTCCAGATTGACCGGGTCATCTTCCACCAGCAAGAGCTTCAGGGGGCGGCTTTCCTCTTCATTTCCGGTATTTGCTTTTGCGGTCAGTTGATTTTCTTCCGTGCTTTGGGCTGGAAGGCTGAATTTAAACTCACTGCCTTTATTCAGCTGACTTTCTACACTGATACGCCCGAGCATGGCTTTCGCCAACTGGTTGGAAATGGTCAGACCCAGACCACTACCGCCAAAACGTCGCGAGATCGTCTGGTCCGCACGTTCAAATTTCTGGAAAATGGCTTTGATCCGTTCCGGCGGGATGCCAATGCCGGTATCCTCGACAATGAAGGTTAACTCGAACGTATCATCTTTTGCCTCTTTCGCATCGACATACACATAGATGCCGCCCTTTTCGGTGAACTTGATGGCGTTGGCGATCAGATTCAGCAAAATCTGGCGCATACGATGTTCATCCAGAATAACGCCACGCGGCACGGCTTTTGAAATATTCAGGCGGAATTCCAGGTCCTTTTCCTGGGCCAATGGCTGCACGGTGGTTTCAATATCATCCATCATCCCCCAAAGGTCCATGGGGGCGAGGTGCAATTCCAGACTGCCGTCTTCGATTTTACGCAGGTCCAGCAGATCATTTACATGGTCCAGCAAGGCGCGTCCGCAGTTCATCATGGTCTTTAAGTGTTTTTTATCGGACGGTGACGTCTGTTGTTCCAGCAAAATACGCCCAATCCCTAAAATCCCGTTTAAAGGAGTGCGCATTTCGTGGCTGATGGTTGCCAGAAAATCGGTTTTGGCGGCATCCGCTTTTTCTGCCTGATCCTTGGCCTGACGCAGGTTTTCTTCGGCCTTGTGGCGGTCCGTAATATCAATCAGGGAAACCAGATAAACTTCTTCGCCCTGATATTCCAGCGTCTGACCGGAAACCAACCCCCAGAAGACATCAGACCTGGGGCTTTGAAATTCGGTTTCAAAATCACGCACATGGCCTGTCTGCAGGATACGGGCTTTGAAATTCTCCCAATCTTCCGGATGATGCCAGATAGCAGAAAGCGTCTGCGGGTTCTTTTCTGTTTCACCCAGGCAGGGGAAGAGATGCAGGGCGCGTTTATTGATAAAGCGGGTGCGCGCTGTTTCCTTGGTGACAATGATCAACGGGAAGGGGGCAGTTTCCAGAACCTTGCTCAGCCAGCGTTCGTTATCTTCAAGGGCCTTACTTTTCTGGCTGGTTTCATTGATGAAAAAGTGCAGCGCATTGGACAGTTCGGCAATCTCATCACCTTGCAGACTTTGCGGGTGGTCCCGGTCATGGCGGATGGATTGGCGGATTTTCCACAGCCGATTGATAATCTTTTTCTGGATATAAAGCATGGTCAGGGCAAAGCCGACAACAATGACCCCAATGGAGCCAAAAAACATCCAGGTATAAACTTCGGTGAAATTGATGATCTGGTTTCTACGGGTTTCGGCTTGTCCCGTCTTATCAACAAACACCCCGGTGTTTAAACCTGTGCTGATGCGCGAGATCTGATCGGCGCGTGATAAAAGGCCACGTATACTGTTTTTTGCTGCCAGTTGTTTACTACGCAAATCAAAGATGGAATTACTCTCGCTAAGAAAGACTTTCAACTGGCTGTAAATGCCGTCCACCACGATATAAGTCTCATCAGACAGCTTGAAACGATAGGTGTTGAGCAGGTGAAGCTGCAGATCAATTTCCTCTTTCAGATTGCTCAGGATATGTTCGTTTTCCGCATATTCCATATTGGCGAGCGCATGGATCACCCGTTCAATAATGGCATTGGACTGGAAGGTGTTGATGTCGTTGCTGTCGTCAAACTTATGTTCAGCAAGTTTAGCGCGGATATCGTTGATCCGCTGGGACACCCCTTCGATAGAAAGTTGAAGCTGGATAAAACTGGTGACTTTTTTATCGATCTCGTTTGTGACTTTTTCAATCTGCCCATTGATTTTGGACAGGCTGGTTTTTAGCTTTTGTTCTTCGTCACTTTGGGCGGACAGTTCTTCCAGAAGTTCTTTCTGACCCGCAAACAGGTCTTTCAGCTGTTGGGAGATAATGGATTTTTCCAGATCATTTTGCGCGGCAGACAATTCAAATAGGGTACGCATGATCCTTTGATGCTGACGTTCCACCTTTGAAGACGACACAACGGCCGGGAACAGTTTGGACGTCAGTTCCGTAATTCCGGTATTCAGATTGGAAAAACCATAAAAGGCACCCAGGCCAATTGAAATGGCAACCACCGCATTTATCAGGACGGCGACAAACAGGTAGGTGCGAACACTCAGCATATTGTGTTTTAAAAACACCATATTCTCCATTCAGCTTCTTGAATTTCTGTTGTATATGATACTATCTTAAAGATTGGTAATACCATAAAATTTTACGGGACTGGCTTGATCATTATGCGTGTTTCTCATCTCTTCCTTCTTTTGTTTATTCTGGTTTCTGTTGACGTTCAGGCTGGTACACTTGATCGGATCAAGACAAAAGGGGTGGTAACCTGCGGGGCAGGGACAACACCCGGTTTTGCTTCCAACGATGCAGACGGCAAACCTGTGGGTTTGATGGTTGATTTATGCCGCGCACTGGCTGCTGCTGTGTTTAATGATGCCAATTCCATTCAGATTGTCAGCTCCACCAAAAGCCTTGAATTTCAGGCACTGGAAGAAGGCAGTGTTGATGTCTCCTTTGCGCAGACGACCTGGACCTTGTCACGTGACGTTCAGTTTCAAATCGACTTTGGCCCGGTGATTTTCTTTGATGGTCAAGCCATTGCGATCCGCAACAATGATCAACAATATAGCCGCCCTACAGAAATAAAATCGGGCAAGGTCTGTGTGATTGAAGGATCGACCTCTGAGCGTAATATTAAAAACTTCATCGGCACCAACCGACTGGACTGGCAGGTGGTGACTTATCAGTCCCGTGCTGAAACACTGCAAGGGTTCCTTGGGAAAGCGTGCGATATGATTACGTCTGATATGTCCATTTTAAAAGCCTCTCTGATGGATATTTCAAATGAGATTACGATTTTCCCGCAAACCTTCTCGCGCGAACCGATTGCGCCTGTGATTTCTAACGAAGACCGCAACTGGCTGGCGGTGGTGCGGTGGGTGCATTACGCCCTGTTTTTGGCCGAAGAAAAGGGGCTGACCAGTCAGAATGTCGCAGAAATGCGCGAAAGTGGGGATCGTGAAATTCAACGCCTTTTGAAGGGCAATGAAAGTTTTAGCAAGAAAACGGGATTGTCGATGAACTGGGCTTCCCAGGTGATTTCCTCGGTCGGGAACTATGGGGAAATATTTGAGCGCAATATCGGTGAAAACACGCCCTATAAATTCCCCCGCACAGCCAATAAACCCTGGACGGAAGGTGGGGCGTTTTATGCACCTGTCTTCCAATGATCTATTTATGAACAACCGGATAGAACAATCCCCCATCACGCCAGAGCCTGTTTAGACCCCGTTCCATTTTAAAGACAGATTGCTGGCCCAGATTACGTTCAAAAATCTCATCATAATTCCCCACCTGATGGATGATGTTGTAGACCCAGTCGGCAGGCAGGTTCAGTTTTTCTGCGGTCTTTTCATTCACGTTCAACAAGCTCGCACCTTTCTGCGGGCTGTCTTTCATTTCAGAGACATTGACGGAATCGATGCCTTCCAGTTCCGCAACCAACAAGGTGGTAAACACCCATCTGACGATATCGGCCCATTGACGATCGCCTGCCGGGATATAGGGGGTGAAAGGTTCGCGCGAAATCACACCCTGATAAAGATGATATTCCACCCCCAGATCACGATATTGGGAAAGCGACGTCACCAGCACGCTTTTATCAGTTGTCAGCAATAAACATTGTTTCGCGAGGAAAGCCTGCAGGGCGGAATCAAAAGTCGTATGTTCGCGGATGGTCCAATTGCCGTTAATCTTGTTGGAAAAATCAATCACGTTGCGATGGGTGGTCGTGGGGGATTTAACGCAGATGCTTTGATCTTTGATGGATGTCAATTCTGGCGGTGTGCCCGATTGCAGAATGGCAAAGCCTTGCCCATCATAAAAAATCGGATCAATAAATTCGATATTGTAAGAACTGTCGCGGGTCAGTGTCCATGTGGTGGTTTGAAGGGCGATATCGACCTGATGCTGTTCAACCGCTTTAAATTCCAAAGGCTTGTCGGGCAAAGTGACGGCCTGAAAAGCATTGGCGTCGCCCAATGTGGCAGCAGCCAGGGCCTTACAGAAATCAACCATAAAACCACTGAGTTTGCCATTTTCATTGACGGCGGCAAAACCGGGGGTGCCGATGCGAAAACCACAGACAACCGCATTGCGTTTTTTAATGTCATCCAGAATGCCGGCTTGTGTCGATTGGGGGAAGGTAAAAAGCCCCAAAGATATGGACAAAAAAATCAATACTGCCAATGTGGGTTTTGCCATGCTTACCTTCCTGTCATTGCGGCGGGGTGAGGCCGCTTTGTTCCACCACATCACCGGAAAAGATGTATCCGCTGCCATGTACCGTCACTATATATGATGGTCGCTCCGGGTGTTTTTCAATGATTTTTCGAAGGCGTCTGACAAGTGTGTCTACAGTGCGCGAATTTGCATTTTCTTTTCGATGCGGGATCGTCTGTAAAAGGAAGTCCCGTGACAAGGTGCGCCCGGGTTTGCTGACAAAAGTGGTCAGCAGATCAAATTCGGCCTTGGTCAGTTTGATATGTTCTTCATTATTATAAAACAGGCGACCTCGTTCCATATAAAGGGTCCAGTTATCCCAGACATAGGCCCGGTCCAGAGTATCCGTGCGCTGACTTTTTAACCGTCGGAGCAAATTTCTGGCACGAGCCACCAACTCACGCGGGTCTGCTGGTTTGGCGATATGATCATCTGCGCCCATTTCCAAGCCAACGATCCGGTCCAGACGATCGGATTTGTTGGTGACCAGAATAATGCCGATTTCGGATTTTGCCCGAAGTTCACGCGTCAGGGTTAAGCCATCTTTGCCGGGCATGCGTACATCCAGAAAGATAATGTCCACCGGATTCTGGGCCAAAACACTGTCCAGGTCATGCCCGTCTTCTGCGGATATGACGCTAAAGCCTTCATCCTCCAGATAGGATTTGATCGTTTCTCGTGTGATGGGGTCGTCATCAACGACCAATACCAAAGACATTCTTGATTGCTCTTTTTCGTACAAATCAGATGTAAGTTTAACATGCAGACGCACTGCGACAATAGTTGAAATGGACTCCGTGTAATTTCAGCTAAAGGTTCAATAAAAAGAAACTTTTCCTTAAGCGCTTTTGCGGATCAAGCGGCGTTGCTGGTTTTTGTAAAACAACACGTTAAAGCCATCATTTTTGGGATATTTCTTTTCAACCATGGCCATCGCTTCGCTTTCGCTTTTGGCTTCCACAGAATAGATGCGTTTGCTCATCCAATAGTCACTGGCCGGACTTGTTGCGCTTTTGGATGTGTTGGAAACCATGGCATTGGTGTTGGTGATCTCGTAAGTGAATTCATAAAGTTTCATCAGAAGCCTCACATTAAGATGCTGTTGTTGGTGAGGATAAAGAATAACAATGAGGTGTGACCCGATTATCCTGAATTGTGAACAGAATTTCACATACATTTCAAAGACCACTAAAAATTCATTCAACACTCCCTCACACACACACATTAAAGACTTGACTCTTCTTGCGAGATTCAGGACCATTACACAGAACAAATGGTGAATATTATGCTAAGTCGATTAGAACAGGCCCGGCTCCTGCTGCGGGAGGCGCAACAAGGCTGGTCACACCCCGTGACCGCGAATGATATGCGATTCGCGTTGGGAATTGAGGGACTGGAGCGCAACATCTCTGAAAAAACGGGACTTTCGTCTTCTATCCACGAGGTTTACACCCAGGTGGGTCATGGCGGGAGGGATTTTTATGCTGCACTTTTTTCAGCACTTTTTTTTGATTCTGATGATAGGATTATATTCTGGGTCATGCCGTCGAATTTGAATGATGGCGGACGACTTTATCCCTTAAGCCTGCCTGCGTCTTTTCAGAAACGGCTGCATTTCATCACCCCCCGATCAGAACGCGACGTGATGTGGTCTTTTGAAGAATGCCTCGCATCAGGGCAAGCCAGCACGGTCATTGCCGAGGTTTCCCACCTTGATCTTTTATCATCGCGGCGTCTGCAACTGGCCTGTGAGAAAGGACAAAGTTTAGGCCTCGCGCTTTGTCAAAACTCTTTGGGGCTGCATCAAAGCAGTGCGGCGCGCACCCGCTGGCGTATCGCAGGGGCTGCTTCACAAAACTGGAAACTGGAACTGCTGGGCGGACGCGGTGTGCGCCCCGGCAAATGGACGGTCAAATACAATGAAACAACGCTTTCTTTATCTCTGGTATCCACATCTGGCGAGTGATCGCTACATGCAGGTTAAAGGGATGGATCAGGATGATCAGCTTCCCTTTGCCACCGTGACAAGTGATCATCGCGGCGTCTTGCTTGCTGGTCTCAATAAGGCCGCCATCAAGGAACATCTACAGACCCAGATGCGCCTGACCGATGCGCGCGCCATTTATCCGCCCTTACAAACCCTGCCCATCGCCCCGGATCAGGATCAGGCCTTCCTGCTGGAGATGGCAAAAACCGCTGATCTTTTCTCCCCCTGGATCGCCATTGATGGCCCCCATGTGGAAATTGGCGAAGGCGGGCTTTGGCTGGAAATCACAGGCGCCGCCCATCTTTTTGGCGGGGAAGAAGCCATGATGGAACAGGTGCTGGAAAGCTACCGTCCCTTTAACGCCACCCTGCGACTGGGTCTCGCCGACAGTGCCCCAGCCGCTTGGGCAGCGGCGCGTTTTCATGGCGGCAAGGGACGATTAAGGGAACATCAAACCTGGCAGGAAACCCAAAGCTTCCCCTTACAAGCCCTGAACCTGGAAACCGAAGTCATCCAGCGCCTGAACCGTCTGGGCCTACGAACCCTTGCAGACCTGCGCGATATCCCACGCGCCAATCTGACCGTGCGCTTTGGGCATGAAATCATTGAACGACTGGATCAACTGGTCGGCACCATCCCGCTGCATCTGCCTTATCTGCAGTCCGCCCGCCTGTTTGAAGAAAAAGCTTTCTTTCCTGACCCGTTGGGCGCGGCAGAAAATGTTGAACAAGCCGTTAATCATTTGCTCATTCGCCTGTGTCTGCGCCTGAAGAAAGAACATCTCGGTCTGCGCCGTCTGGGACTACAGTTTCGCCGGGTCGATGGCCGCTTGTCCTTTTTTCAAATCGCAACCAGTGCGCCCACCCATGAGGTCAAACATCTGATGCGCCTGATTGAACATGACCTGCCCGGTGTTGATCCGGGCTTTGGGATTGAACATCTCCACATCCGGGCCATGCAGACCCAGTGGCAGGAAAAGAAACAGGCAAGCTTAAATGATAAACCATCGGAACGTTATGACCCGGTTGCGCTGAATGGGTTGATTGACCGACTGCGCCATCGCTTAGGCACACAGAGCGTCAGCTACCCCGCCCACCAGGAAAGCCACCTGCCGGAACGCGCGGTCTTTACCAGCCTGACACCCCAGGCACATAACGATGAGCCACCTGTTCTGCCCAAACGTCCCATCCGTCTGGTTTCTCCACCTGAACCCTTGAAGGTCACGAAAAAGGATGCGAATGGCATGCCCCAGCACTGCCAATGGCGACGCATGGATATGGAGATCCGGCAGCTGTCGGGCCCGGAACGGATCACGCGGGAATGGTGGCGCAAACTGTCCCATGACCTGTGGGATGCACAGTTGGGCATGCGTGACTATTTCCGCGCCGAAGACAAGGCAGGAAGAAACCTCTGGCTCTGTCGTGTGAAATCACAGGCCCACGATTTTCGCTGGTTCGTCCATGGCTGGTTTGGATAAGCCCATGGTCGATTATGTCGAACTGCAAACCGTCAGTAACTTCAGTTTCCTGCATGGCGCTTCCCATTCGGACGAGTTGATCTGGGCGGCCAGTGCCAAGGGGTTGAGCGGTCTTGCCTTGTGTGATCGCAACAGCTTTGCCGGGACCGTGCGCGCGCATGTGGCGGCCAAAGAACATAACCTGCCCTTCATCCCCGGCCTGCATCTGGATTTGAAAGATGCACCGTCTTTGCTCTGTTATCCCACAGACCGGGCAGCCTATGGACGTTTGTGTCATCTTTTGACCATCGGCAAGCGTCGGGCAGAGAAAGGGGATATTGAACTTTACCTGAGTGACCTTTCTGATTTTGCCGAAGGATCACTGTTCATCGCCCTGCAACCGCGACGGCCCGTTGACGGGTTCATGGAAGAACTCAAATGTCTAAAAGAGAAACTGGATGGATCACTCTGGATGGCTGTCAGTCGTCATCTGGACGGGTTTGATCAGGACCGCATTGATTTCGCAAAACAGGTGGAAAGCCAGCTGGACCTACCCATCGTTGCCACCAACGACGTCCATATGCATACCCGCAACCGCAAAGCCCTGCAGGATGTGCTGGTCTGCATTCGTGAACATTGCCGCCTAGAAACAGCGGGCTATCGCCTGTTCCCCAATGCCGAACGCACGCTTAAATCCCCGGATGAGATGGCCGCGCTTTTCCCCGACACCCCACACTGGTTGTCTGCCAGCTGTGACATCGCAAATGCCTGTACCTTCAGTTTTGATGAGCTGAAATATGAATATCCGGACGAAGGGGCAGAAGAAGGCGAAAACTCTCAGGAACGCTTGATCCGCCTAACGTGGGAAGGCGCAAAGAAACGTTATCCCGATGGCCTGCCGGAAAAGGTCGAAAAGGGCCTGCATCATGAACTGGATCTGATCGGACGGCTGAATTATGCGCCTTACTTTCTGACCGTTTATGACATTGTGTCTTTTGCCAGGTCACAGAATATCTTGTGTCAGGGGCGCGGGTCAGCCGCCAATTCTTCGGTCTGTTACTGCCTGTTTATTACGGAAGTGGCACCGGATCGCATTGATCTATTGTTTGAACGGTTTGTCAGTGCCGCACGTGACGAGCCCCCCGATATTGATGTGGATTTTGAACATGAACGCCGTGAAGAGGTGATCCAGTATATCTATCAACGTTATGGCCGCGATCGGGCTGGTTTGACCGCGACGGTTATCACCTATCGCTCGCGCAGTGCCATTCGTGAAGTCGGCAAGGTTTTTGGGTTACACGATGATACCCTGACCCGCATGGCCAAAACCATCTGGGGCTGGGGCACATCGGGTATCCGCGAAGATCAGGTGCGCGAGGCTGGGCTATCGCCTGATGATGAACGCATTCGCGCGGTGATGGAAATCAGTGCGGAACTGATCGGCTTTCCCCGGCACCTCTCGCAACATGTCGGCGGTTTTGTCATTACCCGTGGCCCGTTGCATGAACTGTCCCCCATCGCCAATGCGGCCATGGAAGGGCGCACGACAATTGAATGGAACAAGGATGATATCGAAGCCTTGGGCATTCTGAAAATCGATGTGCTCGCCTTGGGCATGCTGTCCTGCATCCGTAAATCCTTTGATCTGCTACGTGATCATAAAAACATTGACCTCAATCTGCAGACCTTGCCCAAGGAAGACCCGGCAGTTTATCACATGCTGCAAAAGGCCGATGCCATCGGGGTTTTTCAAGTGGAATCACGTGCGCAGCTATCCATGTTGCCACGCCTGAAACCAAAGGAATTCTACGACCTGGTGGTCGAAGTTGCCATCGTGCGCCCCGGTCCCATTCAGGGCGATATGGTGCATCCGTACCTGAGACGCCGCATGGGGAAGGAAAAGGTCGATTATCCATCCAAAGAACTGGAAGATGTTTTGAAACGCACCTACGGGGTGCCCCTGTTTCAGGAACAGGCCATGCAGGTCGCCATCGTCGGGGCAGGTTTCACCCCGGAAGAAGCAGACCGATTGCGCCGCGACATGGCCTCCTTCCGCCGCATCGGGCAAGTGCAGAAACACCGCGAAAAATTCTTAAAAGGCATGCTTGCCAAAGGATATGCTGAAGAATTTGCTGAACGCTGTTTCCAGCAGATCGAAGGGTTTGCTGACTATGGTTTCCCGGAAAGTCATGCGGCAAGCTTTGCCAATCTGGTTTATGTATCGTCCTGGTTAAAATGCCATCACCCCGATATCTTTGCCTGCGCGCTTTTAAACAGCCAGCCCATGGGGTTTTATGCGCCTGCCCAACTGATCCGCGATGCCCGCCAGCATCATGTCAAAGTTCTGCCCGTGGACATCAATCACAGCTATTGGGACAACCATATGGAACGTGAAGCCCTGCGTCTGGGCTTTCGGCAGGTCAAAGGGGTGGGCGAACTGGATGCGCTGACCCTGATCAGCAAGCGCCCGGAATATGGCTTTAGTGATCTGACCCTGCTGGCGCGCCAGACCCGCCTGTCTCCGCGCGTTCTGGAAAAACTCGCCGATGCGGATGCCTTTGCGTCACTTGGGTTATCTAGGCGCGATGCGCTTTGGGCGATCCGGCGATTGGGTCAGGGACATAAACAGGCTGCGCCCTTACCCCTGTTTGAAGTGCTTGAAAATGATCATAACATCGGCACCCCTGCGGAATACGGCACAGAAGAAACCGTCGTGCTGCCAGAAATGTCTGTGGGCGAAGAAGTCATTGAAGATTACGCCAGCCTGCGCCTCTCACTGAAAGCCCATCCCCTTTTGCTGTTACGTGACCGCCTGACACAAGCTGGCGTGTGTCCCAGCAAGGATTTGGTCAACGTCCCCAATAACAAAAAGGCAACAGTCGCCGGGCTGATCATCGCACGCCAACGTCCCGGCACTGCAAGCGGGGTTGTGTTCATGACGCTAGAAGATGAAACCGACATCGCCAATATCATCGTCTGGCCCAAAGTATTTGAAGAACACCGCCGCATCCTGATGAGTTCCACCCTGCTGGCCGTGCGCGGCAAGGTGCAATGTGAAGACGGGGTCATCCATGTAATCGCCGAAGAACTGCTTGATCTCTCCGGTCTTTTGCAGGAACTCAGTCAGGATACCGTGATCCAGAGCCGCACCCGCCGCCATCCGCGCAATATCTCCTGGTCGGTCACGCCCCAACGCAAATCCATCCACGAACTGGCTGAGGAAAGTCAGGACAAGGACGCGCCGTTCAGCGTGGACAGTCGGGACTTTCATTAGACAATGCTTTATCCCCCCTGTATTATCCGCACCTGATTTAACGACTTTTCCATGAGACAAGACGATGACGATTGCTGTCTTTGTGTCAAAAGCGCGTCGTTTCTTTACATCCGAAGTTTCTGTGCGCCGTTTGAATCGCAGTGCCGGGTCTATCATGATGAGGGCCGGGGCGTATCTGGCATCACGCAATTAAATAACCAAACAGCCTGTTGGTGAAGGGGCGAATTGGTGTATACTTCTGCCATGTCTATTTTGTTTCGAAAATTTGCCAGCTATGCGGTTCAGAAGATCGCATCTGACCCGGTTGCGCGCCAGCAAGCAGCCGATGCCGCCCAGCGCGCGGCCAAAGAAGTAAAAAACATCGCAAGCGCTGATGACCGTGCCTATGAAGCCGGGCGCACGGTCAAGCGCATGCTAACATCCTTCAGCGATAACAAATAAGCTGGTCAGTGCAATGAATTCTGTTCGCGATATTCTTTCGGACTCTGTCCAATTTTCTTTTTAAACAGGCGGGAAAAATACTGCGGATAGTCAAACCCCAGCTGGTACGCCACTTCGGCCACAGTTTTATCGGGCTGTAACAACAAGTTCTTGGCCTCATCCAACAGATAAAGATGGATATGTTCGATGGCGTTTTTACCCGTTTCCGCCTTTAACATATCACTTAAATAGCGCGCTGACATTTTAAGTTCATCCGCGATATCTTCGATTTTCGGCACCCCCATCAGGTCCATCTTGCCTTCTTCAAAATAACTGCGGATAGCATCGTTGAAGCGCGTCACAATCTCGCTCGACATATCAGTTCGGTTCAGGAACTGGCGCTTGTAATAACGGTTGGCATATTTCAGCAATGTATCCAGTTGCGACAGCAGAAGCTCTTTGCTGAATTCATCCTGATTGTTCTGATATTCTTCATGAATATTCTGCATCAACTGACGCATCAGCTTTTCTTCCTTGGGCGACAGATGCAAGGCCTCGTTGGCTGCATAGGAAAAGAAACTGTACTTTTTCAAAGTGTTATGAAGTTCATGGCCTTTGACGAAATCTTCGTGGATAAAGATCATAATCGCTTCTTTTGTGACCACCAGGTTGCTGTAACTAACTTCCTGACGTGGAGCCATAAACATCATGGACCCATTGGTAAAATCATATTTTGTGCGGCCATAATGAAACTCACCCGATACAATTTCCTTGATGGCAATGGCATAAAAATCCGTTGAATAACAAATTCCCGGTGACGAACAGGCGCTTACATCCCCGGTGGAGGTGATGTTTTTCTTCTCACAAACCGCCAGCATGGGATGTTCCGGCCGGGCAAGCCCCATGGACTCCATAAAATCTGAAATAGAGCTGAAATGAACTTTATTAAGCTGCGTCATGATGTCGTTTCCCATATTCAAGCAGGTCGTCCTGTGTATCTATATCTATGGCGGCGCACGCCATTTTAACAGAGACAATCCGATCTAAATTTTCTTTCAACAGTTTCTGTGCACCGCGATCCCCGGATAGGCCTTTCAGTTGATCAAAGAAAGAGGCCGGGAACAGGGTCGGTACAGCATGTTTGTCTTTGTAATGCGCAGAAACAATCGAAGTCCCATCAAACGGATCAATCATCCGTTCAAAATCCGCCTGTTTCAGCGCAACCTGATCCGCCAACGTGACCAACACACCGTCATAACCCTCAAGCGCCTTCATGCCAAAAGCAAGGGAAGCCCCGAGACCATCCGCCCAATTCTGATGATGCAGGACCCGACAGGCCGCTGGAAGGACAGAACGAACTTGGTCCTCATAAGCCCCCAGCACCACATAGGTATCGTTCGGGAAAAGCGGTTGAACCTCACCCAGACTGCGCGCGACCATCGCCTGACCGTCAATCCGAGCAAGTTGCTTTTTCCCGCCAAAGCGAGACCCTCTGCCTGCGGCCAACATGATACACGCCAGTTTCATCATTCTGCCGCCAAGCTCAGTTGAGGACGAGACAGTTTTTGATGCAACACCCCATGGGTTTCGGCCAGGATAGACAGCGCGATACTTTCCGGCAACTGCCCACCAATATCAAGACCTGCCGGGCCGGAAACCGGACAGGTCAGTTCCATTTCACTAAGCCCTGCGCGTTCCAACACCTGATGATAACGGTGCTTGGGGCCGAGCAAGGCGATATGTTTCAACGCCGTTTTCTGAAAGCTTTTCAGCCCTTCTGCATCCAGATTGATATTGTGTGACATCAGAACCGCCACATCGACTTTTTGCGCCTCAATATACTGGGTTAGACTACCCCCAATTTCGCGCAAAATAACATCAGCTGTCGGGAAATATTCAGCCCGTGCATTGGCGGGGCGTGGGTCGCTCAGCGTCACACGCCAGCCCATTTCCTTAGCCATACGCACAAGCGGGCGCGCATCAATGCCACCACCGACAACAAGCAAATGTGGTTCCGGCGAAATAGATGTGATCAGCCAGTCGTCTTCGATCACACTGTTAGGCAGGAAATGATCTTCCCCTTCGACAAACCGGGCCTCTGCCTCCCCAACCTTCTGGTAATAGGTACCTGATTTACGGTCTTTCAAAGCTGCACGAAGGGCGGACAGCCCCAGATCGTTTTCAGCCGTTACGGGTTGCAGCATGATATAAACCTTGCCACCACAACCGATGCCGAGCTGAAAGGACAGATCGTCTTCGTCCGTTCCATCATAAACAAGGGTCAGGCTTTTGCCGCGCATCATCACTTTGCGGGCATTTCGGATGATGTCCGCTTCCAGACAACCGCCACTAAGCAAACCGAACTGCTGACCGTCACCATTAATCAACATCATGGCCCCGGCCTTGCGATAGGCAGACCCTTCGGTTTTATAGACAGTGCCCAGGACCCAGTCGGTCTTGTCCGAAGCCTGCGCCCATTCATCCAGTAATGAAGAAAGTTGATTACTCATAATTCAAACCTCCTTTTGGGGCTGGATGTAAAAAGCATCCAGCCCCAAAGAATGGATATTACACGAACTCAAATCCCGATTTTGTCATCGGCAAATGGGTGATGCGTTTGCCTGTCATGGCGAAAATTGCGTTCGCTACAGCGGGGCCTGTTGGTGGTGTGCCCGGCTCCCCCACCCCGGTCGGGGCTTCGGCAGAAGCCACGATGGTGACCTCGATTTCCGGCATATCGGACATGCGCAATGGTTCGTAATCCGGGAAGTTTTCCTGAACGACTTCGCCGTTTTCCAGCGTGATCTCGTCACGTAAAATATGACCAAGGCCGTAACCAGCCCCACCTTCCATCTGGGCAATCACCACATCCGGATTGACGGCAACACCGCAATCAACGGCTATGTGCAGCTTGTCCACATGAACGCGACTGCCATCGACTGAAACGTCGGCCACAACAGCCACGTAAGAGTTAAAAGAGAAGTGAGAAGCAAAACCACGTTTATCTCCTTTTTTCCAGCCTGCCGCATCGCGCGCGGCCTTGATCACACCCGCCAGACGTTTCTGTTTGGCGTCACTTTCATCCAGCAGGGACAGACGCAAATCAATCGGGTCCCGCCCGGCCTTGTCGGCCACCATATCCAGCATGCTTTCCATGGCATAAGCTGTGTGTGTATGGCCCACAGATCGCCACCACAAAACAGGTACCGCACTTTCAATATTGCTGACACCCGCAGACATCTGCGGGATATTGTAAAGTGGATGGGCCACCCCTTCGACCGAGGTTTCATCCACCCCATCTTTCACCATGAACTGCTCAAAGGGTGAACTAATCAGGATGGACTTGCCTGCCATCCCATGTTTCCAGCCGACAATGTCGCCAGCCTTATCCAAACCAACCGAAACATTATGGGCGAACATGGGACGATAACGACCACCACGGATATCATCTTCACGGCTCCAGATCAGCTTGACCGGAACTTTACGTCCCAACAGGTCAAACGCCATGGCTGCTTCGCTTTGGTAATCTGAATTTGGTGTAGCGCGTCGCCCGAAAGAGCCCCCGGCATAAACCGTGTTTACTTCCACATTTTCCGGCAGAAGGTTCAGGATATGGGCAACGGCACCCTGCACAAAGGTCGGGGCCTGACAGCCATCGTGGAAACGAACACCCTTGGCGGTTGGTTCAATCACACAGTTCAAAGTTTCCATCGGTGCATGAGCCAGGAACGGGAAGGTAAATTCCCCTTCCACCACAGTTTCTGCCTTTGCAATTTCAGCTGCCGCCACATCTGCACTGACTTTGGAGGCCAGATATTGTGGGGATTTCGCAGCTTCTGTATGGATGGCCATCAGCTCATCATTGCTGCGGGTTTCAGCTTTTGAAAAATCCCAGCTGGCATCCACCGCATCGCGTGCCTGAAACGCCGCCCAGGTGTTTTGCGCATAAACTGCAACGCCTGCTTTATTCGGCAGCGCTTTCGCATCAATAAAGCCACTGACATTCTGTGCCTTAGCCGCATCAAATCCGGTGAGTGTGCCGCCAAATTTGGGCGAGCGTTTCACCACCACAGTGACCATGCCCGGCAGGGAAACGTCTTGTGCGAAAATGGCCGTGCCATCTGTCTTATCCGTATTGTCTTTGCGCGGCAGATTCTGATTGCCAATCAGTGTAAAATCTTCCGGCTTTTTCAAGGTTGGCTCCGGCGAAGCTTCCAGTGTGGAAGCGCGATGAACGAACGCGCCGAACCCAGCAGAACGGTTGCCGACACTTAAGACCCCTTTTTCCACACGGATCAAACTTTCTTCCACGCCCCATTTTTGCGAGGCTGCGCGCACCAGAAGTTCGCGCGCCGTAGCACCCGCTTTGCGATATTGCTGGAAAGAATTGGCGATAGCCGATGATCCGCCCGTGCCCTGCATCGGGCCCCAGTGCAGATTGTTATATTTACTGGCATCTGCCGGGGCAAAATCGACTTTGATCTGTTCCCAGTCCGCATCCAGTTCTTCCGCCACCAGTGTCGTCAGGCCCGTTGTGGTGCCCTGGCCCATTTCGAAATGCTTAACGATTACAGTAACAGTGCCATCCGCATCGATTTTCACGAAAGGGTTAAACACCACCTCTTCAGAACCTGCAGCCAGAACATTGTTTGCACCTGTACCGACAAAAAGGGCGGCAGCGCCTGCGGTGGCAGCACCTTTTAAAAATCCGCGTCTACTTACATCAATGGTCATCTTTTATGCCTCCAACTTGGTTGCTGCCAGCTTGATGGCATCTTTGATCCGCACGTATGTTGCGCAACGGCACGCATTGCCGGACATATAATCGTCAATTTCCTGATCGGACGGATTGGAATTTTCGCTCAGCAGACCCACAGCAGACATGATCTGACCGGACTGACAGAAGCCACATTGCACCACGTCTTTTTCACGCCAGGCATCCTGCACGGCTTTGGTGACCGGATCATTCGCGCCTTCAATGGTGACCACATTGGCCCCAACGGCATCTGCAACCGTTGTCTGGCAGGATCGAACGGGCGTGCCGTTCAGATGAACAGTACAGGCCCCGCAGGAAGAAACCCCACAGCCATATTTCGTCCCTGTCAGATTTAATTCATCACGCAAGACCCACAACAAGGGGGTGTCCGGTGCCACATCAACGGACCGGTCCTGTCCGTTTACTTTTAACTGAAACTGCATTGCCTCATTTCTCCAATAACCAAAAGGGGGGATTGATTATGGATAGTGTGATGCTGAGGAGGCCTAATTGGAATAAACGGAATTACGAAAGACGAACACTTTTTGACGAAAACAGATAAAAAGCCCTTAAACTGTCTACATCCCGACGAAATACTGCATCAGCTTGGGCACCAGGGCCTTAAACTTCAACGGTCCCTCTGTCACGACCAGGCAGATACAGGGTTCGTCACTATCGGCGATTGGCTGGTGATTGGTTTCTTCACCCAGGTCAGCAATATCACCAGCCTTGAACCGTCCAATCTCATCACTGAACGATCCGCTCAGGACAAGCGTCAACTCAGTTCCGCAATGTCCATGTTCAGGGATCGTCACACCAGGGGAAATTTTCAACAATCGCACAGACCCAGCCGTCGCCTTGACCTCCGGCAGCGGGAAGGTCTTGATGCCGGGGGCCATATTCTTCCATTGGATATCACTTAAGTCGTCCGGCACAAACTGGCGCAACGGCATGGGGATGTTAGATGAAGGATGATCATTGGCAGGTTTGATGACGTCTTTATCAAAATCATCATCCAGCATATTCAGGATCGTATCCAGCGCACCTGCATTCATGGCAAGCGGGCTTTCATCTTCCAGCGCGACCGCGCCAATACTTTCCATTTCTGCCACTTTTTTGCGGCAGCTGGCGCATAGGGACAGGTGCGTTGCGATCACAAAGCTCATGCTTTCTGAGACGCTGCCTGCCACGTAGGCCATAAGTGTTTCGTCACTGAGATGATGATGAATGGTCATAACACACCTCCTACACTATCCTTGATCCTTTTAAAAGCCAGCCGCATTCGGGATTTAACTGTCCCTAACGGCACATCCAGTCGCTTGGCAATCTCTCCATGGCTCAGCCCTTCATAAAATGAAAGTTGAACGATTTGGATTTGTTCTGCGGGCAATTTTTGCAAAGCAGAACGCACGATCACGGCGTGTTGATGACGATCAACCTGAACATCTGCATTTTCGCGTTCATCTTCGATCTGGGAAAAATCATGATCGTCATAATCATAATGCTTTTCCTTTCGAAGCAGGTCCAAACGCAGGTTCCGGGCAATTCTGAAAATCCAGGTACTAGCCGCAGCTTTATCCGCATTAAACAAATGCGCCTTTCGCCAGACCTGTAATAATGTTTGCTGCGCCAATTCTTCAGCCATTGTCTCGTCGCTTCCAAGCTTGAAGACATAGGATTTTACGCGCGGTGCAAAATGTTCAAACAAAACCGCAAAGGCCTGTTTGTCACGATCAACGGACACTTTAACCAGTAACGCGGTGAGTTCCTGCGTATCCGGTAGGCTTGCCTGTTGCGGTTGCGTTTTATGATCCTGCACGGGTCATCCTAAGTCTTGTTGTTTGCTTTTCTTTACGTGGACAGATGACAATTGGATCATCATTTTTTTAGAATTATGTAAAAAAATATTTTTTTCAATTTTTTTCTAATATGCGTGATCCAATTAATTCTCTTTCCCGTAAAGATTACATCGACATAGGAAGGAGCCCGCAATGATCACCACCTCAAAAGAAAAAAGATTAAAGATCGCCATTATCGGTACTGGCATCTCTGGCATGTCAGCCTCCTGGCTGCTGTCATTGGCCCATGATGTCACCATCTTTGAAAAGGATGATCGCATTGGCGGACACACCAATACCGTGAATGCAAATGGCACCAACGTGGATACAGGCTTCATTGTTTATAATGAAAAGAATTACCCCAACTTGATTGCACTGTTTGATCATTTTGGCGTAGATACCCATGAAACCGATATGTCGTTTGGGGTTTCTGTCGGTCAGGGGGATTTTGAATATGCCGGAACCGATGCTTTTGGCATGCTGGCGCAGAAACGAAACTTCTTCCGCCCGCGTTTCTGGAAAATGGTACGCGATATCCTGCGCTTTTATAAAGAAGCCCCCGATCTGCTGGCCATGGACCAAATGCCCAACATCACGCTGGGGGAGTTCCTGAAACAGAATAACTATTCAGAAAGTTTCCAACGCGATCACCTGTTGCCCATGGGCGCGGCCATCTGGTCAACACCTGTAGACACCATGATGGATTATCCGCTGGAAGCCTTCCTGCGCTTTTGCGACAACCACGGTCTTTTACAACTGACCGATCGCCCCAAATGGCGCACCGTTGTCAACGGTAGCTGCCGGTATATCGACAAACTGACCCGCAGTTACAAAGGCAATATCTACCTGAACCGGGGTGCCGCCAAGGTCTGGCACGACGGTGGGCGTGTCAATGTTGAAGACCGCAATGGCACCGTCGAACAGTTTGATCATGTGGTGCTGGCCTGTCATGCCGATCAGGCCTTACAGATGTTAAGCGATGCGGACGGGGCAGAGAAAAAACTGCTAAGTGCGTTTGAATATCAGCCCAACAAAGCCATCCTCCATACCGATAAATCTTTGATGCCGAAAAACAAGAAAGCCTGGTCGAGCTGGAATTATCTAAGCGAACAAATCAATGACAAAAACGATGTCTGCGTGACCTACTGGATGAATAACCTGCAACACCTGAAGGGTGATACGGATTATTTCGTCACGCTAAACCCAACCCATATGCCCGCCGATGGCAAGATCATCCGCAGTTTCCTTTATCATCATCCCCTGTTTGACCGCGAAGCCGTTGCTGCCCAGCGCATGCTCTGGAACATTCAGGGCAAACGTAACATCTGGTTCTGCGGCAGTTATTTTGGTCATGGCTTCCACGAAGATGGATTGCAATCCGGCCTGGCCGTCGCCGAAGCCTTAGGCGGCGTGCGTCGCCCTTGGATGGTGGAAAATGAAAGCGGGCGCATCAATCTGCCTGCAGACTGGCCGACCCTGATTAAAAAGGAGGCCGCATAAATGTTTAGCCGAATTTACGAGGGACGCGTTTTTCATCAACGCACCCGGCCGAAAAAACATCGCCTGGCCTATCGGGTGTTCAGCTTTCTGTTTGATATTGATGAACTGCCCAACATCAGCAAGACCCATCGTTTTTTCAGCCATAACAAATTCAACCTTTTTTCCTTCTGGGATAGAGATCATGGCCCAAGCGAAGGCCGTCCGCTTCGCCCCTATGTAGAAAATATTCTGGCAAGCGCGGAGATTGAAACCGACAACGGCCCCATCCGCCTGCTGTGTTATCCCCGCCTGTTTGGATATGTGTTCAACCCCTTAAGCGTCTATTACTGTTACGACAGATCAGAAACGCTGAGGGCAATTATCTATGAGGTCAGCAACACATTTGGGGAACGCCACAGCTATGTGATCGAAGTCGGTAGCGACAGCACCAAAATCATCCATCAACGCTGTGATAAAGAATTCTATGTATCGCCCTTTATGGAGATGGATTGTTCCTATCATTTTTCCATGCGCCCGCCTGCAGATGACATCACGGTGATGATCAATCAAACAGACGCTGAAGGCACAATTTTAAAAGCCTGTTTCAGCGGCGCGAAAACAGACATGACAGACCGCACCCTGCTTGGTCTTTTAGCACGCTATCCCTTAATGACCCTGAAAGTCATGGTCGGCATCCATTGGGAAGCCCTGAAACTTTGGCGAAAGGGTTTAAAACTGGTTCAACGCCCCGATGCCCCCGAAAGCCCCGTTACCTACGTTAAGATGGAGACAAAATCATGAGCGAGAATAAAGCAATCCAAATTGACGCCCCCGTCCCTGCCCGTCATACCCACCCGTGGGTCAAAGCGCTTTCCAGCCAGCTTTCCAAACTGGAACATGGCCGCCTTTCCTTGACGCTGCCGGATGGCACATCCCTTCATTATGGATCAGGTTCCATTCATGCCTCTGTTATCCTGAATTCCTATAAACCGATTTCGGAACTGATCCTGAAGGGCGACCTTGCACTGGCTGAAAGTTATCTGCGCGGGGAATGGATGTGTCCGGATTTAACCAGTCTGTTTGATCTGGCCTTAAAGAATGAACAGGTTTTCTCGCTTGATAACCGTGGTGGTTTTCTGTTTCGCACGCTAAACCGCCTGCGTCATCTGTTAAACGCAAATTCCAAGCGGGGTTCAAAGCGCAATATTTCCTATCACTACGATTTGGGAAACGCCTTTTATCAGAAGTGGCTGGATGACAGCATGACTTATTCCTCCGCCCTGTTTAAAAGCGATGAAGATATACAGTCTGCCCAAATGAACAAATATCGCACCATCGCTGATATGGCAGAACTCAAACCCGGTGAACGCGTTCTGGAGATCGGCTGCGGCTGGGGGGGATTTTCTCAAGTCGCGGCAGAAGAATATCACTGCCGGATCGAAGGATTGACCCTTTCCAAAGAACAACTGGCCTATGCCAACAAACGCTATCATGACCACGATATTCAAAATCTGGCGTCAGCGTCGCTCACCGACTATCGCGACAGTGACGGACAGTACGATAAAATCGTCTCCATCGAAATGTTCGAAGCCGTTGGGTATGAAAACTGGGACACCTATTTTGAAACGGTCTATAACAGGCTGAAAGCCGGTGGTTCCGCCGTTTTGCAGATCATCCTGATCGAAGATGAACGGTTTGACAGCTACCGCAAGGAAGTGGATTTCATTCAGCGATATATCTTCCCCGGGGGCTTGCTGCCAAGTATCGAAGCCTTAACTGAAACCATCCAGAACCATAACCTGAAACTGGAAGACACCCTGCTGTTTGGACAGTCTTACGCCAAGACATGTGAGATCTGGCAGAAGAATTTTCAGCATGCCTGGGACGATATCCAGCCCATGGGGTTTGATGCCCGCTTCAAACGCATGTGGGAATATTATCTGTCTTATTGCATTTCCGGTTTTAAAGCAGGAACGATTGATGTCGGCTTATTCAAAATCAACAAACCGGCATAAGATTTTCTATGCGCTGCCTGCATTTGTGCTGGCCTTTCCAACAATCCCGGTCTTTGTGCTCCTCCCCACCTACTATGCGGAGACCTTGGGATTAGGCTTAGCCAGTGTGGGCAGCGTCCTTTTAATCATCCGTGTTTTCGATGTGATCAGCGATCCTATCTTGGGCTGGGTCTCCGATCATATCCCGGCACGGTTTGGCAAACGTAAGCTCCCGATCGCCATCGGCGGTCTGATCGGGGCACCTGCCCTGATCGCGCTTTTCATCCCGCCGGATGATGTCACCCTCACCTATTTCGCGATCTGGTGCTTTATTCTTTATCTTGCCTGGAGCGCGATCCAAATCCCTTATCTCGCCTGGTCAGCTGAGCTGGAACCGAACTATCACAAACGCACGTTATTAAATGGATACCGCGAAGGCGCAGGCATTGCTGGCATCCTGTTTGTCGCAGGCCTTGGCGTTGCCCTTTCAGAAATGGAAGAAACAAGCCGCCTTTCCGCCACGTCATGGGTTACGGTGCTGTGTGGGGTCATAGTCTTTTTCATAGCGCTGAAATGGGTACCTGAAGGACGCATCACCAACAAGAAGTCCCGCTTCACCTTCCCCAAAGAAAACAAGCTTTTCTTACGTGTGCTGTCTGCCTGGTTCATCAATGGGCTAGCCAATGGCATCCCGGCTGTCTGCCTGCCGCTTTATCTCACCCATGTGCTGAAAGTGGATGAACAGACAAAAGCGGGCTTGCTGTTTGTCTATTTCCTCTTTGCCATTGTCGGGATTCCGCTCTGGATGCACCTGTCAAAACGATATAATAAAAACCATATCTGGTGCCTGTCCATGATCATGGCCTGTATCGTCTTTGCCTTTGTCCCTTTCCTGGGGGCGGGCGACGTGATCGCCTTTGGGGTCATCTGCGCACTGACCGGACTAGCTTTAGGCAGTGACCTTGCCCTGCCGCCTTCCATACAGGGCGATTGTGCCGACTGGGATCGATATCGCTTTAACAAGGAACGGCTCGCCACCCTCTTTTCTTATTGGAGCATGGCAACGAAACTGGCTTTGGGCCTCGCCGTCGGCATCACCTTCCCCGTCCTTGATTTCTTCGGGCTGGAAGATGGAAATTCTAATGCAATAATTGCCCTGATAGTGATCTACGCAGGCCTACCCGTCGTATTAAAAACAGGTGCAATTGCCATGATGTGGACCTTCCCACTGGGGCGAACAAAACACCACGCCATTCAATTTGCTTTGGAGCGACGCCCATGAAACGACTAGCTCTCCCCCTTTGCCTCTGCCTGTTATTGATAGGATGCAGTTCAATGAAACCCGAAGATTTTGCCAATCAGGAACCCAAGCTGGACCTCTTTGACTATTTTGAAGGCAAGACCCTGGCCTGGGGGATTTTTGAAGATCGCTTCGGCACCGTGCGTCGCCAGTTTCAGGTCGATATCACCGGGACCATAAACGACAACACCCTGACGCTGGATGAACATTTCGATTATGCCGATGGGGAAAAGGATCAACGTATCTGGGTGATCAACCAGACCAGCCCCGGCATCTATGAAGGCTCGGCTGGCGATGTACTGGGTACAGCGCAAGGCATTTCAAAAGGCAATGCGTTAAACTGGTCTTATAATATGGCGCTGAAGGTGGGCGACAGTACCTTTAAAGTCCATTTCGATGACTGGATGTTCCTGCAGAAAGGCAACGTCATGATCAACCGTGCAACCGTCAGCAAATGGGGATTTGAAATTGGGGAAGTGTCCCTCTTCTTCATGAAACCTGCAAACGCTTCCTGATCTGACGAAGTAGGAACCCGATGATCGGAAGCTTTGCGTAAAACTGTTCAGAGGCATCCCAATGATCGATATGACGCACAACGCGACCCAGGTCATCAAAATGGATCTCGCTCATCCCCACAACATCCCAGTCGCCCAATCCTTTTACAACGCCACTGAATTCCCAGCGCACGAACAGAACCTCTTTATCTTTTGATTGGTGCGTCACATTAAAGGTGGCGCTTTCCACATCATTCAGCGTCTTATAAAGCAGGCGCTTGAAGGCATCGATCCCGCAGATATCATTAAACGGATCGGTGAACTGAATGTCCGGGCTGACAAAGTCCCCGCAGGCCTCAATCCGGTCCGGCGACAGACTTTCAAACAGTTCGATATATTTCATGATTTGGTGACTTTGCGCATAAGTGAAAAGAACCATCGATATGGCAACAGTCTAAGGATTTTCATCTGACGTACAAAGGGTTTTGGGAAAGCGATTTCAAAACTGTCTTTCTGCAAACCTGCCGCAATGGCTGCTGCGGCTTCAACCGGTTCCATCAGGTAAGGCATCTGGAAATCATTTTTATCCGTCAGCGGGCTTTTCACAAAACCGGGATTGATCAGTTGAAACTTCACCCGGCTGTCAGCCAGTTCGGCTTTCAGGCTTTCACATAGACTAATGACAGCTGCCTTGCTGGGTCCATAGCCGGACGCATTGGGAAGCCCCCGGTATCCAGCCAATGACGCCACCACAGCCAGATGTCCGCCTTTCTCTTTCATCTGTGGCAGAATGGCCTGAATGCATTTGATGGTACCGAAATAATTTACCTCCATCGCCTGATGAAAGCTTGCAAGTTTGGTATCTTCGACTGATCCCGGCTCGTACGTCCCGGCATTCAGGATGGCCAGATCAACAGGCCCAATCTCTTTCAGGGCCCGTTTGATGTCTTCTTCCTTTGTAATGTCACAAGCGACCGGGTGCGTTCCCTGGCCGACTTCTTGTAATTTATCCTCATTACGTCCGGAGATATAAACCCGATGTCCCGCGCGGCACATTTTGATGGCGAGGGTGCGGCCAATGCCACTGCCGCCACCTGTGATCCAGACCGTCTTCATGACTTCTGCCCTGAAAGACAGGTGCGGCATCTATATATAATGTCTGATCCATCACGCGCCTTAAACTGCAGCTTCACCCAGCGTCCCTGATCATCATACCAGACCGAGGTATCTTTCAGGTCCCCAGAATAATCAAACCGACTGGCCATCACGGTACCGCCAACCACATCCACCTTTTCTTCGCCCATAGGGGTAATGGTCACTTCATTCAGGTTTCCGGTCAGCGTATTTAAAACCCGGCTGTCCTCCACCACATTCATGTTCCAGTGATTGGTCGAAAAGATATCGCCCTGCACCGTTAACATCTGGCCCTTATTATGGACAACCAAATCTCCGTTTTCACGATCTGCACGAAGGGTAAATTTGTCCGGGCCATCCACTACATTTACATTCAAAGCAACCATGCGCCCGTCCTGCCATTTTTCATCGGCGCGATAATCAAAGCCATAAACCGGGATGAACAACAAAAATATATCTATGTTCATTTTGGATCGCACCATCAGAACATCATCCTCCATATCAAAGGCAGTAACATGTTCACCAACCACGTCGCCTTCTCTTAAGACGTCGAATTCCACGCTTCTGCCATAGATAGAAACAGGATTTGATGCCCAGGAAATGCTGATCTGGTAAAACAGAGCTAAAATGACAAAGACAACATACTTCATGATCCATCCTTTTTCATGCTGCTGACTTATTGAATACGTTTCAGCCAAGCCATTGGATTGGACCTTTCAGAAATAAATTTGATGCATTAAGGCTGCACCCTTACATCAACGACAGAAGTTTTACAGATTCGCAAATTTCAGAATCAGTCCCCAAAAAAATCACTCAAATGAGTGACAAAAAAAGAGGCATTTTTTTGATTTTTCGCCCTTCAGATTAGACCTATCCTAAAGTACCAGATAAGGATAATTGTAATACTATCGATAACCCATTGCAGTTGTGTACTTTTTCCGAAATCGAACATTTTTGTGACAATCTCCATTTTTTTGACACATTTGACTAACGATAAGGATGTGAAAGAGGCCCTCAGTTACGTTAAAGGCCTGTTTTGTGTGAAAAGCAGGCTCGGTTGGTTTTGGGCACTAAAGTATCAGGTTCCCCAAACTATCGTTTTTTTTTAATTGAATTTGGGGGCTATCAAATGCGTAAATTTGCATTTAGTACTTCACTGTTGGGCCTTGCTGCCGGCTTCATGTTCGGTATGGGTACCGCTACAGTAAGTGCCGCAGAACCTACAATGTCTGAAGCTGATTTTGAAGAAGCTAAGCTTATGTACTTCCAACGCTGTGCCGGTTGTCATGGTGCTGAGCGTAAAGGTGCAACAGGTAAAAGTCTTGAGCCAAAAGATACTCAGAAGCTTGGTCAAAAGCGCTTGGAGAAAATCATCACGTTGGGTACCGAAGGCGGTATGAACAACTTCGATGACATTTTCAACAAAGAGCAAATCTCTAAACTGGCGACTTTCATCCAGATGGAACCACCGAAGCCATCTGAAATGTCTATCGAACAAATGCGCAAGTCTGTGAAGACTTATGTGAAGCCAGAAGATTATGTTAAAAAGCCAATGCACGGCCGCAACTGGGAAAACTTCTTCGTGGTTATCCTGCGTGACGCTGGTAAAATGGCGATCATCGACGGCGATACAAAAGAAGTTCTGTCTAAAGTGGACACTGGTTATGCGGTACACGTAACCAAAGAAACTTCTGACGGTCGTTTCTTCTACACAATTGGTCGTGACGGTAAGCAAAACAAAATCGACCTTTGGATGGATCCACCACAAGTGGTCGCTGAATCACAAATCGCATATGATGCGCGTGATATCGCTGTTTCTCACCATGGCGAATGGAAAGACAAATACATCATCGCTGGTGGTTATTGGCCTCCACACTTCGTTATCTCTGATGCTGTAACACTTGAGCCACTTAAAGTGATCTCTACACGTGGTGTGAACGTTGATGGTGAGTTTGTAAACGAAGCACGTGTTGCTGCGATCTACAACACACCTAAAGCACCAACCTGGATGGTTGCAGTTAAAGAGCTTGGCCAAATGTGGCAAGTTGATTACTCTGACCTTGATAACCTGCGTATCGAACAGCAAGATACTAAAAAATTCTTGCATGACGGGTTCTTCGATCCAACACAACGTTACTTCCAAATCGCTGCGAACGCTTCGCACCACATGGAAGTTGTAGATACAGTAACACGTAAAGCTGTTGCTTCTATCGCGACTGGTAAAATGCCACACCCAGGTCCTGGTGCAAACTGGATTGACCCGAAATGTGGTCCCGTATCCGGTACAGGTCACATCGGTGAAGGTATGATCACTTTCTGGGGTTCTGATCCGGAAGGTCACCCAGACCAGGCATGGAAAATCTGTGACAAAGTGGAAACTGACGGTGCAGGCCTGTTCATCCGTACACACCCGAACGTAGACTTCGTGTTTATGGACCAGCCCAAACACCCAGAACCAGAAGTACAACAGTCTATCCAAATCATGGACAAAAAGACTCGCAAAATTGTGAAAACAATCCGTGTAACAGAACGTGAAAAATCTCTCGTCCTGCACGGCGAGTTCAACAAAGACGGTTCTGAATTGTGGGTATCCGTATGGGCTCGTGGCGGTAAAGCTGACTGGAAAAATGGTGAAATCGTTGTTTACGATACAAAAACTCTTGAAGAGAAAGCACGTATCAAAGGGTTGGAAACTCCAACTGGTAAATTTAACGTTTACAACCGTGTCCACCACGTAACCTAATTTCAGGTCAGACGTGAACTGAGGAAAACGGGCATGGTTAATTTTATCTGTGCCCGTTTTTTTCCAAATAATCTTTCTTTTAAAAATATTGCTTCGTACAATCGAGGGGCATTTCCCCTCAAACTTTGGGGTAAATCATGGCCGAAGGTAGTTTCTTCTCCCGCCTTTCCAAATTAAAGATCATGGGTGTCAGCATTTTTGCAGCGGCTGTTATCTTTATCGGCGGTATCATTTTTTGGGGTGGCTTCAACACAGCAATGGAAGCAACCAACCAAATGGAATTCTGTGTAAGCTGTCACGAAATGGATCAGCTGGTATACCCGGAATATCAGGAAACCATTCATTATCAAAACCGCACAGGCGTGCAAGCGACATGCCCTGACTGTCACGTCCCACGTCCCTGGATTTATAAAATGATCCGTAAAATCCAGGCCTCTAAAGAAGTTTGGGGCTGGTTGATGGGTTCCTACGATACAATGGAAGAGTTTGAGTCCCAACGTCTGACCATGGCGAAAAGCGTCTGGAAAGCGATGAAGGAAACTGACTCTCGTGAGTGCCGTAACTGTCACTCCTGGGATGCAATGACCGACAAGAAACAAAAACGTCGCGCCTGGAAACAACACCAGACCGCCAAACAAGACGGCATGACATGTATTGATTGTCACAAAGGTATTGCCCACCGTAATGTCCATCAGCTGATTGAAGATGAAGAAACTTTCTACGACGGTAAACCAAACCCTGCGCGTCTGGAAGTTCTTGATCCACGCAAAGAGAAAATTCGCAAAGAAAAAGAAGCAGCCCAAAAAGCAGCAGCAGAAGCAGAGGCCAAGAAAAAGGCTGCTGAGGAAGCTGCAGCCAAAGCCAAGGCTGCAATGGAAGCTGCGAAAAATGCACCGGCTGCAGCTGGTGGTGCTGGGGGCGCACAAGCTGTCGCCTGGGATGGCATTCAAGGATCAGACATCACCTTGATGTATCCCGGTCAGGCATCATTGGAATGGGTCTTCCGTGGCAAAGACCATGGCGGTGCCCGCGCCCTTCGCAAAACAGGGGACCGTTGTGCGGAATGTCACAAAGGTGAAGAAGATGCCATGGGTGGCAAAATCGTTGGTGGCGACAAGGCCGAAACGACACCCATCCCGGGTAAAGCACCCTTCATCAAAATGAATGTAAAAGCGGCCAACGACGGTAGTAACCTTTACATGCGTTATGAATGGAAATCCAATCCTCATACCCCTGCCCCATTTGCTGATGGCGGCAAGATGGACAAGGAAAATGCCTTTAAACTGGCCATGATGATCAATTCCGGCAAGTCCGAAATTGGTGAACAGGCTGGCTGTTGGGCGACTTGTCACCATGATAGCCGATACATGCCGAACCACCCTGAAAAGGTCGAAGGCGATCTGGCAACCCGTCTGGATACGGCCAATGGCGTAACCAAGTACCTGAACGAAACCCGCACGGAATTTGAATATAAAGGCCGTCGCGGCAAGAAACAGGGGGCCTGGGACAAACTGAAGCCACAGGAAGAAATTGATGCACTGTTGAAAGACGGTCTCTTCCTTGACCTGCTGCGCTATAACAGCGGTTCCAAAAAATCCGAAGACGGTCACGTGCTTGAAAAACGTGTTATGTCCGGCGGTCAGGGGGTAAACTTTGTCCATGAAGAAAAAGACGGTGTCAACGTCGTCTATATGACCCGTAAACTGGTCTCTGACAAACCGGGTGATGTGTCACTGGAAACTGGCAAACTTTATAAAGTTGGCTTTGCTGTCCATGACGATCACACAAATGCCCGTTTCCACCATGTTTCCATTGACTGGTATCTCGGTCTTGATAACGCTGAAGCCGATATCAATGCCGTCACAGTTGGCGCGCCCTCTGGTGGCGCTGCCCCTGCCGCTGGTGCGACTTCCTCAGCAGCTGCTGCACCAGCGGCAAGCGGGGGATCCGTAAATTGGGCCGCCATCACTGGCAAGAAGGTTCCGTTCTTCTATCCAGGTCAGGCATCCATTGAGTGGATCTTTCGTGGCAAAGACCATGGTGGAGCACGTGCTGTCTCCAAAGTGGGGGACCGTTGTACAGAATGTCACGGCAACGAACAGCCCGACATGGGTGCCAAAATCGTTGGTGGTGAAAAAGCAGAGACTTCTCCGATCCCGGGCAAGGCTGCTGCTATCGATGCTGAAATCAAAGCTGCTCACGATGGTAAAAACGTCTACTTCCAGGTTTCATGGAAAGACACAGGCGGCCACAATCCAGTACCGTTTGCCGATGGTGGCAAAATGGACAAGGAAAACCAGGTCAAGCTGGCGATGATGGTTGCCCCCACCAAGGAAGACTTCATCGGAAGCCAGGCTGGGTGCTGGGCAACTTGCCACCACGATAACCGTTACATGCCGAACCACCCGGAAGGTCAGGATGTGACCAAGTACCTGAACGAAAGCCGCACGGAATTTGAATATAAAGGCCGCCGTGGCAAGAAACAGGGGGCCTGGGACAAACTGAAACCACAGGCTGAGATTGATGCACTGTTGAAAGATGGTCTGTTCCTTGACCTAATGCGCTTTAAGTCAGGCAACGGTGGTCAGTTTGAAAATGGCTATGTTCTCGACAAACGCGTCATGGGTGAAGGCATCGAAGTCACCGGTTCTGGTGAATTGAAAGACGGTGTCTGGACCGTCACCCTGCAACGTCCATTGGCGTCGGACAAAGCGGGCGACATCAGCTTTGAACCAGGCAAAGAATATGTTGTCGGTTTCGCCATCCATGATGACTACACCAATGCCCGCTTCCACCATGTATCTTTGGAATTGAAGATGCAGTTGGACAACCCGGAAGCGGAGATCAACGCTGCCATGCAGTAAATATTTTCTGTGTGAAACTTGCAAAGGTCCGGTGGAAAGGTCATTCTTTTTATCGGGCCTTTTTCTTAGAAAAAGGGGATGCTGTAATGCTTTTGAAATCATGTCTACTCGGTCTTGCGGGATTGACCTTCAGCCTGTCTGCGGCTCAAGCAAGCGATGTCTGCGCCAAGGCCGATGCACGTTATGAAGAGATCAAGGGGGATTTGCCGTCAGATGAAGGCGTCACAGTGGTCAAGCTTTACAAATATAATTTCTGTCCCAAGAACCTGCGCGTCAAAGCTGGCACCACCGTGCGGTTCGTCAATGTAGACAAACGCACCAGCCACAGTGTCTGGCTGAAAGAAGCAGGCGAAAAAGAAAGTGCTCGTTTCTTCCCCGATGAATACTGGGAATTTCCGTTCATCGAAAAAGGCACATACCCTTACCTGTGCGGTCCGCATTGGGAAAAGGACGACATGGTCGGAACTATAACGGTTGAGTAGGGCTCAGTTGCTCAAGGGAAATTTCTGCGAGCAACTGATCATCCAGCAAGGGATATTCAAAAAAGAACTGCCGTCCCTCGATAATATAGGGGATGCCGCTATGGGGCGTGTCTGGCAAATCAAATGCATTGGGCACGTCTTCACACAGATGCGTGCCTTTTCCGGCGAAGATGGGACAAACCATCACTTTATGGCCCAAATCAAGATCACGCCATTCATCCAGATGCGGTGCGTTTGACAAAAACAACACCTGGGCACGAATACCATTTTCCGCCAACTGATCACATAATTTCTGCGCGGTACGGGCCGGACCTTTGCTGACGGTGGACCCATGCGCAGCGATAATCACATCATTGATTTTATATTTACGCACCTGCAGAATCAAATGGCGCGCAATCCCGGGATGCAGGCCCAACGGCTGGTGCATTCGGGTCTTTCTGAAACGTGATGCCTCACCTTTTAGAAATCCGGCGAGTCGGTCTTCGACAAAAGCACCTGCTGCGGCGAAATGCGGCACCACTTCCAGATCGATTCCACTGGGCAGGCTGGAAAAGAGATCAGCGACTTTGAGTTCCTGTTTCATAAAGGCACAGTGAACCGCATCGAAGCGATTGGAATCAAACAGTTTTCGACAAATATTGTTGGTCGAAACTGCCGCATCCGGACGCTTGGTTGACCCGTGGCCCACGACCACGACATGTAAACCTGTCTGTGACATCCTGCCTACCCTTTTCCTACAAAGATTGGACGCCAGTATCCCTGTTTTGAATGCGGAAATATTTGAGTTTGGTTAACTGCTGCGCCTTTATTTAGAACCGTTATTTTTAAAAATAAAAACATACAGCGCACCCTGTCCCCAGCTGCCCTGATTCCGCCTTATTTTTCAACCACTCCTGATATATCAGGCGCTTGTAATATCCCTTTCCGAAATAGGGCTTTGATCAACATCAAACACTTTTCAAATCCTTACATGGTACTTTCTTGACTATTGAAAGTTCAGGCTTTCATGAGTGTTGACGGCCATGGAGTGAGGAGGCTCTTGGTGATGAATAGCGAACAGGTGAACGTATTTTTGGTTGGCTCAGGCCCCGGCGATCCCGACCTTTTAACCGTAAAAGCCCACCGACTGATTAGGGAAGCAGAGGTGGTTGTTATTGACCGACTGGTATCTGATCAAATCCTGGACATCATTCCGCCCAACACAAGCCGCGTTTATGTGGGTAAAAAGCCGGGCAACCATCACCATTCGCAAGAAGAAATCAACGAAATCCTCGTGCGTCTGGGTCAAAGTGGTCGCAAGGTGGTTCGTCTTAAAGGTGGTGACCCGTACATCTTCGGTCGTGGCAGTGAAGAAGCTGAACATCTGATCGACAACAACATCCCGTTTGAAGTCGTCCCCGGCATTACCGCTGCACAAGGCTGCGGCAGCTTAAATGGTATTCCGCTGACCCATCGTGGCTATTCCACTGGCGTGCGGTTTGTCACCGGACACCGTCGCAATGATGGTGATCTGGGTCTGAACTGGGCAAGTCTTGCGTGTGAACAGACCACCCTGGTTGTCTATATGGGTGTATCCAGTATCGGCATTATTGCTGAAAAGCTGATGGAAAATGGCCTGCCTGCATCCACACCTGTTGCGGCCATCGAAAAAGGCCTGTCAGAAGATGAACGTCGTCTGACCAGTAGCCTGAACAATATCCACCATGATGTGGTCGAGGCCGACTTCCAGCCTCCCACCCTGTTTATCATCGGTAAAGTCGTGTCGCTCGCCGACAAGCTGAATTGGCAGAACGACACATGGGAGACAAATGATGAACCCTATAAAGAACAACGCTATGCGGCCCTTTAAGGCCGTTCTGGCGGGGCTTGTTGGCGCTGTTGTACTCTCCTCAGTCGCCAGTGCTGATATTGACAAGCCCCGCCAAACTGAACTTTTGAACTTTCTGGAACAGGACTGCGGATCATGCCATGGGCTGAAACGCAAAGGCGGCCTTGGCACGCCCCTGACACCAGAAAACATCGCCCATCTTGATGACGAGATGGTCGCCGACATTATTCTCAACGGCGTGCCCAATACGGCCATGCCTCCGTGGAAAGCCCTGATTTCAGAAGAAGAAGCTCATTTTCTGATCAAGCACCTGCGAGAAGGATTAAACTAAAAATGCTGTCATTTAAGAAACTCCGTAAATTCGCAAATGCGGGTCTGCTCTGTGCGGCCCTGTCTTTATCCGGCTGTGTGACCAGCGATATGGTCCGCGGCACAGGCGATATGGGTGTGGTGATTGAACGTGCCACCGGATCGGTCCTTGTGGTCGATAACACCAATGATGCTACCCTTGCCCGTGTGGAAGGATTGGGCGATCTGTCCCACGCCTCTATCGTCTATTCCCGTGATGCCCGTTATGCCTATGTATTTGGCCGTGACGGCGGTTTGAGCAAAATCGATATCCTGACCCAAAAACTGGTCAAGCGCGTCATTCAGGGCGGCAATTCCATCGGCGGGGCGATCTCGCAAGATGGCAAGCTGGTTGCGGTCTCAAATTATGAACCCGGCGGCGTGCGTGTCTTTGATGCTGATACCCTGGAAATGGTCGCCGATATCCCGGCCAATGACGGGTCCAAGACCGTTGGTCTGGCCGATGCGCCAGGCAACATCTTTATGGTCAGCCTGTGGGATGATGGCGAGATCTGGAAGCTTGATTTTTCAAAAGGCAACACACCGGACATCACCAAATTCAAAGATGTCGGCACCAACCCTTATGATGCCTTGATCAGCCCGGATGGTCGTTATTACGTGGCTGGCCTGTTTGGCGAAGATGGTCTGGCCAAGCTTGATCTCTGGAACGAAGACAAAGGCGTTGAACGTATTCTGGATAAATACGGCAAGGGCGAAAAGAAATTGCCTGTCTATAAAATGCCGCACCTTGAAGGCTGGGCTGTCGCAGGCGATTTAATGTTCCTGCCCGCCATTGGCCGTCATGAACTGCTGATCCTGAATAAGAACACATGGCAAGAAGTGGGCCGCATTCCGGTTCATGGACAGCCCGTATTCGCCATGGCCCAGCCCGGTGGCAAGCGCATCTGGGTGAACTTTTCAGTACCCAACAATGATACCATTCAGGTCATCGATGTGCAGCAGTTAAAAGTCATCAAGGAAATGAAGCCGGGCAAAGGCGTGCTGCATATGGAATTTACGCCGCGCGGGGAAAAGGTCTGGATGTCCGTTCGTGATGAAAACCGCATCGATATCTATCGCACCGACAACTTTGAAAAAGTCGGCGATCTGGAAACCATCAAACCCAGCGGTATCTTCTTTACCGATCGCGCCCATAAAATCGGACTGTAAGCCATGGATGAGATTGATAAAAAGCTCTTAAACGACTTCCAGCGCGACATCGCTTTCCAGTCACGCCCCTATCTGGCCATGGCCAATGATCTGGGCATTTCTGAAGACGAAGTGCTGGAACGTCTGGGGCGTCTAAAAGACGACGGCCATATCTCGCGCATCGGGGCGATTGTTAAGCCCGGTTCAGTTGGGGCCAGCACATTGGCCGCACTGAAGGTGCCGGATGATCGCTTGGGGGAAGTTGGGAATTACATCAACTCCCTTGAAGAAGTGAACCACAATTATCTGCGTGAACATGAATATAATATGTGGTTTGTGCTGAATGCCACCAACGAAGCGGTTATGCAGAATGTGATCAAACGCATTGAAACAGAAACAGGTCTGGACGTGCTTTTCCTGCCCATGCTGCAGGATTTCCACCTTGATCTGGGGTTCGGTATCAAATGGCACTGACACAAAAAGATCTTTTACTGTTAGACGCGATCAAGGGCGGTTTGCCGCTTTCCGCCACACCTTACGCCGATATCGGTGCTGAAATCGCCATGTCGGAAAGTGAGGTTATGGATCGTCTGGCATCCATGCAGGATATGGGCGTGGTCAAACGTTTCGGCGTGATTGTTCGCCATCACGAACTGGGCTATCGCTGCAACGGCATGTGCGTCTGGGATATCCCCGATGACAAGCTGGTGGAAATCGGTCAGGCCTTTAGCAAGTATGATTTTGTCACGCTCTGTTACCAGCGCCCCCGCCGTCTGCCGGACTGGCCCTATAACCTGTTCTGCATGATCCACGGCAAGGAACGCACCATGGTGCGCGCCCAGGCCCGGATGCTGGCCGAAGACAATGGCCTGCTGGATATTCAGCGCGATATTCTCTTCAGCACCAAACGACTTAAGCAACGCGGCGCACATTATGCGCTCTGTCGCCCGGCAGATGTATCCGCGCAGGAGGTTGCCGAATGAGACGCAAGATCGACCCTGTTGAGCTGGACGAGCTGGATCGCCTGTTAATCAATGAATTACAAGGCGGCTTCCCGCTTTCTGAACGTCCGTTTGCTGATGTGGCAGAACGTTTGGGCAGTGATGAAGAAACCGTGCTGTCCAAGATCAAAGTGATGCGGGAAAAAGGCGTGCTGTCGCGCTTCGGCCCCATGTATCACGCTGAACGGATGGGTGGTGGCCTGACACTGGCGGCCCTTTCCATCCCCGAAGATGAATTTGATCGCGTCAATGACATCGTCAACGGCTTTGATGAAGTCGCCCATAATTACAAGCGTGAACATGAACTGAATATGTGGTTCGTACTGGCAACCGAAACACCGGAACGTGTGCAGGAATGCTGTGATGAGATCACTGAGGCCACGGGGTATCAGGTTTATAACATGCCCAAGAAGCAGGAATTCTTTATCGGTCTGAGGTTTGAAGCATGAGCTGGTCAATGGATGAAACAGATCGCAAGATCATCAAAGCCACACAGGAAGGCCTACCGTTGGTCGCAGCTCCTTATGATGCAGTGGGTGAAGAAGTCGGCCTGACAGGTGAAGAAGTCCGCACCCGCATGAATGCGATGTTGGAAGCGGGTGCTATTCGTCGCATCGGGGCTGTGCCGAACCACTATGCGCTTGGCTATACCGCAAACGGCATGTCCACCTGGGATGTGCCCGATGAAAAGGTCAAAGAGATTGGCGAGAAAATCGGCGCGCTTGATTTCGTCAGCCACTGTTATGAACGCCCGCGCCATCAAGGCATCTGGAACTATAACCTGTTCGCCATGGTGCATGGCAAAGACAAGGAAACCTGCCACGCACGCGTTCAGATCATCGCTGACATGCTGGGTGAGGATGATCGCGGACATGAAGTGTTGTTCAGTTCGCGCATTTTAAAGAAAACCGGTCTTCGGATTGCTTAAAAGGAAAATCAGACATGTTTCGTATTACATCCATGATGAAAGAACTGATCAATCCGAGCGAGGTCCGCGAACATCGTGATCCCCCCGGCCCGGTCGTGATCTGGAACCTGGTGCGCCAATGTAATTTGGGCTGCAAGCATTGTTATGCAGGTTCTGTGGACAAGGCCTTCCGTGGGGAACTGGATACGCAGGAAGTCTTCAACGTCATGGACGATCTGAAAGCTGCGCGCGTGCCTGTGCTGATCCTGTCGGGGGGCGAACCTTTGCTGCGCCCGGACATTTTCAAGATTTCCCAACATTCCAAAGACATGGGGTTCTATACAGCTCTTTCCAGCAACGGCACATTGATCACCAAGGATAATATCGATCAAATCGCGGCCATTGATTATGACTATGTGGGTGTCAGTATTGATGGCATTGGGGCGGTGAATGATGCTTTCCGCGTCAAAGAAGGGGCCTATGATGAAGCCCTGAACGGTATTCGCCTGTGTAAGGAACACGACCTGAAAGTCGGTCTTCGTTTTACGCTCACCGAAGATAATGTGGAAGAATTCCCCAAAATCCTCAACCTGCTGGATGAAGAAGGCGTGGACAAGTTTTATCTCTCGCACCTGAACTACGCGGGGCGTGGAAACCAGAACAAGGACGATGATGCCTATTTCCAGCATACCCGCTGGGCCATGGACCTGTTGTTTGAAAAATGCTGGAACAATCTGCAAAAAGGTGTCGAGCTGGAAATCACCACAGGCAACAACGACGCTGACGGCATTTACATGCTGCAGTGGGTCAGAAAACACCACCCGGACAAGGCCGATCATTTCCTCGGCAAGCTCATCCAGTGGGGCGGCAATGCCTCGGGGCAGAATGTGGCCAATATTGATAACCTGGGCAACGTCCACCCCGACACCATGTGGTGGCATCACAAGCTGGGCAATGTGAAAGAACGCGCCTTTGGCGACATCTGGCACGACACAAGTGATCCCCTGATGGCAGGCCTGAAACAACGCCCCCGTCCCGTCACCGGGCGCTGCGGGGAATGTGCCTATCTGAATGTTTGTAACGGCAACACACGGTGCCGTGCCCATCGCATCACCAACGATTACTGGACCGAAGATCCGGGTTGTTACCTGACGGATGAAGAAATCGGGCTGACAGACAGCCCCGGTGCAGCAGCACAATAAGGAAGAAGAATATGCTTAAGAAACTCATGGCGGCAACTGCCCTTCTCACCACCTGTTATGTCGGCTCCGCCGTTGCGACCGATACTGACCTGGATGTCAAAGAACTCTATAAAGACAATTGCGCGGCCTGCCACGGGCTGGATCGCTATGGCGCCATTGGCCCGGCTTTGCTGCCGGAAAACCTCAAACGGCTTCGCAAGAAAAAGGCTGTCGGCGTCATCAAAAATGGCCGCCCTGCAACACAGATGCCTGGCTTTGGCGAAGATTTAAACGATAAAGAAATCGCAGCCCTTACAGATTTCATCTACAGCCCACTGGGTAAAATCCCCACATGGACCATGGATCAGATGAAAGAGACCCACGAAGTCCATGTCGTCCCGTCCCGTCTGCCGGGTAAACCGATCCATAACGCCGATCCGCTGAACCTCTTTACTGTTGTGGAAACGGGTGATCATTCTGTCACCATTCTGGATGGCGACAAGTTTGAGCCGATTTGGCGTTTCAAATCCCGCTTCTCTCTGCATGGCGGGGCGAAATATTCACCGGATGGGCGCTTTGTCTATCTGGGGTCCCGTGATGGCTGGGTGTCTAAATATGACCTGCACACCCTGCAGATCGTGGCAGAAATCCGCGTGGCTGTGAACATGCGCAACATCGCGGTTTCCAGTGACGGCAAATGGGTCTTGGCCGGAAACTACCTGCCCCATTCCATGGTGGTGCTGAATGCAGAGACACTGGAACCTGTGAAATATTTTGATGTAAGCGACGGCAAGGGCAATTCCTCCCGCGTCAGTGCGGTCTATAACGCCCCGCCACGCATGAGCTTTATTGCTGCCTTGAAAGACCTGAAAGAGATTTGGGAAATCACTTATGATCCGGATGCGAGCCCAAAGTTCGGGGCCTTCGTTCATGATTATCGTGGGGATGAGAAAGAAGTCGAGATCACCCAGCGTGGGACCCTTTCTTACAAACGCATCCAGCTTGAAGACTATCTGGACGATTTCTTCTTTGATCAGGACTATATCAACGTCTTTGGCGCGTCGCGCGATGGTATCCACGGTGTCGCCTATAACCTGGACGTGGGCAAAAAGATCGCCAACCTTGACCTGGCAGGCATGCCGCACTTAGGCTCCGGCATCACCTGGGAATATAAAGGTGATCCGGTCATGGCGACCCCGCATTTGAAAGAAGGCAAGATCAGCGTCATCAACATGGAAAGCTGGAAAACCATCAAACGCCTTGAAACCAAGGGTCCCGGCTTCTTTATGCGCAGCCACGAAAACACGCCGTATGCCTGGACCGATGTATTCTTCGGCAAGGATCGTGATCTGCTGCATATCATCGACAAACGCACGCTGGAAATCGTGAAGACGATTAACCCGCAACCGGGCAAAACCAATGCCCACGTCGAATTCACCAAGGATGGCAAATACGCCTTGGTATCGGTGTGGGATATGGACGGTGCGCTTGTGGTCTATGACGCCGCCACCTTCGAAGAAGTCAAACGCATCCCGATGAAAAAACCTGTTGGGAAGTATAATGTATGGAACAAGATTTCCTATTCTGCCGGGACGAGCCATTAATCCCAATCACTTGTCATTTACACCTCCCCTCACTCGTCATTGACGCATCCACCTTCTGTCATCCCCGCGAAAGCGGGGACCCAGTGGTTACCGGGGATTTCTAGGTTCCCGCGTTCGCGGGAATGACAATATAGGGCGGTTAGTTCGATATCTGGCGTAATGTCGTATCCGGGTCCAGTTCAGCCAGAATGTCGTTGGCATTCTTAAAGAACTCATCCCGGATGCGCGCGGCATGCGGGTTGTCGCGCTCAATGGTCTGGTAGACGTTTTCTGAGTCGTGACGCACCATGTCCACCGCTTCGACAAGGCGATCAAAGCTCGCTGTCGTCAGCCGCTTGGGAAAGGGTTCCATGCGCAAGAGAATGCGGGCAATCAGATGGGTCAGTCCCTGCACCATGGCAACATCACGATCATGTTTATCTGCTGTCTCAATAAAGACCTGAAGCCCCAGCACATTCTTCAAGAATGCAGCAATCCGCAAAAAAGATTTCCCGCGCACCGGGCAGAGCACAACCTTGTGCCCCTGTACTCCATCCTTGGCGCTTTGCGGACCAAACAAAGGGTGCGTGCCGATGACCTCAACGAACGGTGGGAGGCAGCGCTGCATGACCTCAACGGCCTTCAGTTTGACCGAGCCGACATCAACGATGATCGTACCTTCTTTCAGATGCGGGTTCAGTTGATGGATGGCGTCTTCCAGTTTCTGCACCGGAACAGCCAGGATGATGAGATCACAGTCCCCAAGTGTCGCGACATCACATTGATGTTCAAAGGACAATAGGGAGGGATCATGGATACGTAAGGTAAAGTGATCCTGCAGGTGTTCGGCAATCAGGCGGCCAAAGGCACCAAACCCCATAATTCCGACAGTTTTGATTGATTTTATATCAGGCATCGCATTTCTCTTAAAATGACTGCGTTGCCGAAAAGGACCTATTGAATGTTTCGCTGACAACGCAGCGGGTAAACAATAGGGTATGTGTCCGCTGTTATGATAACAGCGAATAATAGAAATTCACAAAAGAGGCACATACGTTTTTCATGCCCTCTTTGTGATCCTTTTAAGCTCGATTGTCAAGCAAGTTACTTGGACATCCTGCGCAAGGTCGCGTTCATCACCATGACCGGAATGATCCCCATCAAGACGATAAACAGCGCAGGCAAAGCGGCTTCTTCCAGCAGTTCATCCTTGGCGTATTGATAGACAAAAGTTGCCAGTGTTTCATAGTTGAAGGGCCGCAACAGCAGCGTCATGGGCAGTTCTTTCATCACATCCACAAACACCAGCAAGCCCCCCGTCAGAAGTGATGTCTTCAGCAAGGGCATGATGACTTTAGCGATGCTTTGCATGAAAGTGCGGCCCAGCACCCGGCTGGCATCCATCATATAGCGTGGCATACGTTCCATGCCGGAATTCACCGCGCCATACCCGACCGCCTGAAAGCGGATGGTACAGGCAATAGCAACCAACCCCACACTGCCCGTCAGCCAGCCCTGATAAGAAATCCCGAAGGTGTTTTCCAGGAAATTGGCAATCGTATTATCCACCGCACCGCCAACTGTAATAACACCGATGGCCAGAATGGTACCGGGGAAGGCGTATCCGATGGAGGCCAGTGCGGTCATTCGTTTCAGGAAAGTCCCACCCTGATAGTTCGACACAATTCCCATAAAGGCCGCTGACGTAACGATGAAGATCGCAACTGATCCGGCGAGCGTGATGGAGTTCATGGAGGCCGTGATCACCGTATCTTCAAAATCGATGGAATAGCCTTTTAATACAAAAGTCAGCAGCACACCGACAGGCACAACAAATCCAACCACAACCGGGATCAAACAGACCGTGATACAGCCGATGGCGCGACCGAGGCTTGCCTTAACCGGGAGCAGGCCCTTGGATTTTTTGGACGTATTGTGAAACCGTCGTTTGGAACGGGCCAGTAGTTCCAAAGACAAAAGCGCGATGATGAACAGGAAAGAAATAGAGGCGATTTGGGCTGCCGCCGGAAGACTGTTCATCCCCAGCCAGACATTGAAAATACCAAGGGTGATAGTCTCAATCGCGAAATATTCCACCGCGCCGAATTCAGAAATCGTTTCCATCAAGACAAGCGACAGGCCCGCCACAATGGCAGGGCGCGACAATGGCAAAGCCACCTTGAAAAACACATTACGCTTGGCAAGCTGGCCAACCTCAAACAAGGCAGAGGGCGTCAGCAAGAATGATGTGCGCGTCATCATATAAACATAAGGATAGAGCACAGCACCCAGCACCAACATCGCCCCATACATGGACCGGATTTCCGGGAACCAGTAATCACGTGCCGATTTCCAGCCCATCAGTTCACGCAGCATTTGCTGCACGGGTCCCGCATATTCAAGAAAATCAGTATAGGTATAAGCAATCAGATAGGTCGGCACCGCTGCAGGTAACAGCAACAGCCATTCAAACACCCTGCGCCCTGGGAATTCATAGCGGGTGATCATCCACGCACTTGAAACCCCAAAGACCAGTGAGACCACACCAACGCCAAACATCAGGGTCAGGGTATTGGCCGTATAGCGCGGCAAAACGGTCGTGAACAAATGCGCCCACAGCCCACCACTGTCCCCGCTTGCGGCCACAAAGACCGCAAAGATGGGGGCAAGAAACACCAAAACCAGCGCCATGGTCACTAAAGTCCATGGCGTGATCTGTGGTCGTTTACGCAAAAGGCGCGAGAAAGTGTCCTGCTTTACCATCCAACCCGGTCAATAATTCGTTGTGCTTCGGGGGCCAGTTCAGAGATACGACCGATTGGCATATCGTCTTCTTTAAACTCACCCCAGGATTTCAATTCATCTGAGGCTTCAATAGCAGGGTTCACAGGATATTCATAGTTAATTGCACCATAAAGCCCCTGCGCAGTTTTGGAGGTCAGGAATTCAAGGAAACGGGTGGCTTCTTCCTTGTTTTTGGAATGGATCGCAATTCCGCCACCGGAAATATTCACATGTGTGCCGCGATCTTCCTGGTTCGGGAAGATCAAACGCACACTTTCCGCCCATTCACGTTGATCCGCTTTATCAGAATGTTTCAGCTTACCGAAGTAATAGTTGTTGATCACAGCCAGATCACACACACCTTCGAAAATGGCCTTCACTTGTGCGCGGTCATTGCCTTGTGGGCGACGCGCCAGATTATCCACGATGGCCTGTGACCATTTTTGTGCAGCCTCTTCTCCTTTATGTTCGATGAAGGACGCGATCAGGGCGCGGTTATAAACGTGACTGCCCGGTCGTGCACAGATGCGGCCTTTCCATTTCGGATCAGCCAGGTCTTCGTATGTTTTAATCTCTTTGGTGTCTTCGGCTACCTTGGCAGCCACAATCACGCGGGCACGTTTGGAGAAAGCAAACCACTTGCCATCTTTGTCGCGCATATGGGCTGGGATATTTTTCATCAGCACATCGGATTTTACCGGGGCCAGCAGATCTTTATCGGCATAGACGCTCAGGCGTGCAATATCCACGGTCAGGATCACATCTGCCGGGCTGCGCTTGCCTTCTGCCTGAAGACGCTGGGCCAAACCTTTGGCGGCATAAACGATATTCACCTTGGTTCCGGTTTCTTTTTCATAGGCTTTGATGAAAGGGTTGATCAGAAATGGCTGGCGGTGGGAATAGATATTAAGTTCTGCCGCCTCAGCAGAGCTTGCCATCATCGGCAAGCCAACAACGCCTGCAACCAGCAGTGATTTCATCCCGGCACGCAATTTGGAACCAATATTTTTCATTTTTTCTTGTCTCCATACAGATATAGACTGCACCGCTTCAGAAAACGGGGTCAGATATATGTTTTTAAGGTTATGGCAGGCCGAAGTTTCCCCGGCAACGCCAAATTGAATATTTTTTTCACCCACAGCCAGATGCAGGCTTTTGCCCATCCAGTCCCAGATCGCCAGAACAGCCCCATAATTAGTGTCATAATGACGTTGTTCAATGGAATGATGGATTTGATGCTGGGCAGGTGAAATCAGAATATGTTCCAGCCAACGCCCATAGCTGATCCAGACATGAGAATGGCGCAGGTTTGCCCCGGTCACATTAAAGATAAATAGGAAAATATTGGCCCCAAAGACGGTCATCAATTCCATCCGGCTGCCAAAAAAGAAGAAGAAAACGCCCAACGTCGCTGCCTGCACGATGGTCGAACGCAGCGCAAACAACACGCCTTCAACCGGATGTGCACGCAAGACTGTAAAGGGTGTCAATGTCTCTGCCGTATGATGCACTTTATGGAATGGCCACAAAAACGGCACCGTATGTAACCAGCGATGCAGCCAGTATTTGGCAAAATCATCAAACAAAAACAGCGTGAGCGTAAAAAGAAAGGCAATCATCCAGTCAGACGCTGTGACCAACAACTGTGGACGCCCATCAAAGACCGTATGCAGACTTTCAAACAGGATTGTCGCCAGCGCCAGTTTGCTCAGCAACACAGGTGCAATCCCCATCATGAAGACCTTGTTGATCACCACGATCAGATAATCGCTGCGGGCTGATTTTGACCACCAGATATCTTTGCTGAATATCTGCTTGATCCCATCTGATAATTTAGAATTAGAAGAAATAAAATAAAAAATGAGTGCGACAACAAGCGCACTCAGCAAATATCCGATAAAGATTCGCTTTTGAGGATTGATAAGAGGATCAACCAGATCCTCTAAAAATGTCAGGGCAGAGAAATCCATCAGCTTTTATTTCTTTTAAAGAAAACAGGGCGACTGATCACCAACCGCCCTGTTCCATGTTTTGTTAGTCGTTTTCAGCTGTGAGGGAATCACCCAGCTTGTCAATCAACTCAGCCATTTCTTTGGTGACATCGTTTGACTTGGCTTTCACACCAAAGGCATCAACCATCAGCTTTTGCACTTTGGCCATATGCAGCATGTATTCTCCCCAGGAAATGGTCTGATCCCGCAGGTAATTGCCTTTGCGATCAATGTCTGTCACCTGGCTCGCGTTCAACAGCAGCGGACCCGCACCGATCAGACGGTTCAGCTTGGTAGAAGCTTCACCCATGTTGCTTTTGCCTGTCTGTAGCGCCAGTGCGAAACCTTTCAGCTCCCCCCAGTGCTTGACGTAGGCTTTATACTGTTTGTCTGTCTCGCCATTGGCGTCCATGATCACTTGCAGCTTCGCCATGTCTTTATAGACGGAACCCGCATATTTAAACGTAGCTTCGGCCAAAACCATTTCCCAGTTTTTGGCGATGGTGTCGGCGTAGCCTTTCAACTGGGTGCGTTGTGCATCTGTCAGTTTTTCACCCTTGGCAGAGGCAATCAGCGCACGGCCATCAATGAAAGCTTCGGTGATGGTGTGTAGATAAGTGGTCTTGCCACCTTTATCAAAGCCCGCCGCATAGTAAGCCGGACCAAAAGCTGCTTCTGTTTTGAGATCTACTTTGCCGTCTTTGTTATAGTCGGCATACATCAGCGCATCTTTCGCATCTTTGGAAGCTGAACCTAGCTTGGCAATTTCATAGACTTGCTTGGCTGTCAGGGTCATGGTGTGGGCAGGTGTGCCGAAATAACCGAAAGCTTCGTCCCAGACATGTTCTTTACCTGTGTAGGCCGCGCCATCAGAATAAGGCTTGTCGTTTGGCTTGGTGTCTGCCGCCAGTTTTTCATCCAGGTAATTATCAACGGCCTGGTTATAAAGAACAGCACCCATGATGAATTTGGAAATCAGTTGTGGGTAGTTGTACCCGTTTGCCAAGTCCACACCTTTGTTGGCTTCTGATGCTTTTTCGATCCAGAATTTCACCAGCTCTTCACCTGTCAGGCCGTTTGGCATACCAACGATGACCCCTTTATAGGTCTTGCCGGACAGGTTTTTCTTTTTGCTGATCGCGTCAACTTCTGTCTGGGAAATAACAAACGCACCTTTTGATTTTGGTGCCAGGATCGCACGACCTGCATCTTTACCTTCAAAGTAAGACAGCATCTTTGCTTTCAGTTCTGCATTTGGCTTGCCGTTGCCCTGACCTGCCAGTTTTTTCAGAGAATCATGCAGTGTCTGACGTGCGATCTGGCCAGTGTAAGAAACAGAAGTGGTTTTCTTACCTTCATAGCCTTTTACCGTAATCGGGAAGTCTGCATAGACTTTATCGTCAGCCATTACCGTAGAAGCAAGCAATGCAAAAGAAAGTGCTGCCGCACCAACTTTAAAGGTGGTTTTCATAGTTTTTCCTCAACATGAATATTTAGCTGCGGCTGAGAATAGTTCGCAATTTCATTCACATCAAGCACTTTTTTAAGAATCACTCTCAATCTCATTAACCACATCAACTTACGTCAAGCTATGCAAAATTATTTCTATCTATTTCAATGTGATAGGATACAGGTATGAAAGGTTCTGAGTTATAAATTCTTTCAAAATTCGGTGCTTATACCGCTTGTTTTACCGGAGTATCAAAGTAAAAACCGAACCATGTGACTGATTGTCACGATATCCGATTCCGCGCCATGAGCTTCGACAATCGACCGGGAGATATTCAGCCCCAAGCCTGTTCGCCCATTCGCGCGGTTATCACCACCTTGGACATTTATGAACTGGTCAAAGATTTTCGCGGAAATTTTCCAGTACACCTGTGCCTAAATCATACCGCCCAAAACGCCAGCCAGAATGGCCGGACCAGTTCTTAGAAAATACCCAACCACCGCGCCCGGCAGGATCATGAGGAAAGTACCTTTCGTAAAAAGCTGGGACGTTCACCCTCCCCTATAAAAGGGTGGACCACATATTAGGATGAACGCCCCGCTTTAGTGCGACTGTGGGGAGCCGCACCAAGCTGTTAAGCCTTCTTGCTGTTCAGTACCTCTTGAGCGGCAGCATTTTGCCCGGCTGCGGATTGTTGCAGGGTCATGATCACCTGTTCGATATTTTCGTCCAACTGGTGGATCTGCTGACCTGCACTATCAGCCGCCGTTCTTACTTCACCTGACAGTTTCTTGTTTTCTTCCGTATCTTTATGAACAGCCGTCACCCCGCTGCAAACCTCGTTGGTTTTATCGGCAGCCGTATGCATATTGTGGGAAATTTCAGAGATTGCATTGCTCTGTTCTTCCACCGTATGCACAATCGATCCGGCGATTTCATTTATCTGATTGATCGTGCCCAATGTGCTGGTGATACTGTCGGCTGCACCTTGCGTTGCAGACTGGATATCCGCGATATGTTGCGAAATTTGATCGGTCGCCTTAGCGGTCTGGTCCGCCAGCGTCTTAACCTCACTTGCCACCACAGCAAAGCCTTTACCTGCATCGCCCGCGCGCGCGGCTTCGATGGTCGCGTTAAGGGCAAGAAGGTTGGTCTGTTCCGCAATATCAGAAATCAGATCGGTCACCTGACCAATGCTGTCAGCCGCTTTTTTCAACCCCGTCACCTTGCCACTGGCATCCTGTGACTGAACTTGTGCTGCATCTGAAATTTCAAGGGAATGATGAGCCTGACGTTGAATTTCATCGCCCGTTGCTGCCAGTTCATCCACCGCTGTCGCAATGGTCGCGACCGCCTGACTGGTTTCGTTCGAGGCCGTATCAAGCTTGTTACTCTGAGCAAAAGTATCTTCAACCACCTTGTCCATTTTATCGGCTGAACTCTGCAGGACGACAGACTGATCTTTCACTCCATGGGCCAGTTCAAGAACTTCGTCAGACAGAGAGCTTGCCAGCTTTTCCAATTCCTGGGCCAGACCAATTTTCTGCTGATATTCCTTATCCAGTTCTTCGGCTTTCAGCTTTTCAATTTCAATGGCATTGGTTTTGAAAATCCCAACAGCTTTTGCCATTTTGGAAATTTCATCATTGCCATCAGTATCGATATCCACGCTCAGGTCGCCACGGGACAAGCCACGCATGGTCTGATGCAGCGCCTGGAGGCGACGCCCCACATTGCGCATAACATAAAGCCAAACAGTCAGAACTGAGACCAGCAAACTGGTAATGGTCGCTGCACCCACAGCCCACAACATCTTGTCACTGGTCTGTTTGGCGTTCGCCCCTGCCAGATTGATATTCTCATTCAAATCAGAATTCAGATTACCGATAAGAGAGCCCAGACGGTTCAAATTGCTGTAGAGACTTTCAATCAAACCATTGGCTTTGGCCGTGGCTTCAGATGTTTTCATATGTAGCGAAAGAACCGTATCCTTACCTTCTTCCTGCTTGGAAAAACCAACCAGTGTCGTCACCAGTGGGCTGTAATTTTCCTTCATCAAAGGTGGCAGCTTTTCAACTATTTCCTGCGCGGTCACAATCAAATCAAAGGTGCGGATATTCGCCAGTTCCAGTGTTTTCGGATCAGTCATATTCAGCAAGGCCGTCAGGTTGGCTTCATATTGCAAAATCTGACGTTCCAGTTGTGCATAAACGATACTGCCTTCCGCTGCCTCAATCACTTCGCTCAGCACTTGCTTGGAAGAGCTGACGCTGTCCAGCAGATAATCCTGTTCATCCACAATCATGCGCCCGTTATCAATGATCCCGCGCGAAAATGAATAAGCGGGTGCCAGTTTTTTAGAAACTTCTGCCCGTGTCTCGCCAATGGTTGCAAAAATCTGGTTCAGTTGCTGGGCAATGGTCAGTTTCTCTGTCTGAATATCAGCGATTTCTTTGAAATTGACCTTCAGTTTCTGTTCAAGGTCCATGGCTTTCTGGACACGTTCATCACTGGGGAACACGGCCCGCAGCGCCTGAAAGTTCTTATCAACCACCGCAAAGCTGAATTCAATGCGGGAACGTTCCTTATTCAGCGCTTCCAAATCTTCAATGGTAGCAAATGCCCGGATATCAGCAGCCAGTCGTTCACTGTTCAGCATCAATTCGTTGGCGGAAACCATCGGCGGGATATGATCATCGGTGATTTCCTGCAGGGCTTCACCCGCAACATTAAAGGCAACGAAAGCAACCGCACCGGAAATGACGGCCAGAATGGACACAGCCGCAAATGCGCCGATCAATTTCTGTCGGACACCAAACTGTCCATCAATGCAATTATATAATACTCGTATAGGATTTTTAGTACTCATTGTGCGCCTCCGCTGATTGCTTATTTCACCTTTTTTTTATTGATTGATAAATGCTTTGATATTTCGAACGGCCTGTCGGATACGTTGTGTATTTTCAACCAGACCAATCCGGACATGTTCGTTGCCATGTTCGCCAAAACCGATACCCGGTGCCACGGCAACCTTGGCTTCGGTTAGCAACAGCTTGGCAAATTCAAGTGATCCAAGGTGTGCGAATTTTTCAGGGATCGGGGCCCAGGCAAACATGCCTGCTTCCGGGGCGGGAATATCCCAACCCGCAGCCGCCAATCCATTGATTAAGACGTCGCGACGTTCTTTATAAACACCGCGAATTTCTTCCACACAGTCCTGCGGACCGTTCAGTGCGGCAATGGCGGCGACCTGAACTGGTGTGAAGGCCCCGTAGTCTAAATATGATTTGATGCGGGTAAGGGCTGCGATCAGTTCTTTATTCCCGGCTGCAAACCCGATACGCCATCCCGGCATGTTGTAAGTTTTAGACATGGACGTAAATTCAATGGCGACATCTTTCGCGCCTTTGACCTGCAGAACAGAAGGCGGTGGCGTGTCGCCATAATAAATCTCTGAATAAGCCAGATCAGACAAAATCCAGATACCGTGATGCTTACAGAAGCTCACCACTTCTTCATAGAACTCAACGCTTGCAAGTTCTGCTGTTGGGTTGTTGGGATAATTCAGGATGACGGCGGTTGGTTTGGGTACAGAATGCTGAACTGCACGTTCCAACGCATCAAAGAAGGTCTGGTCCGGCTTGATCGGAATATTGCGCACAGACGCACCGGACATGATGAACCCGAACGGGTGGATCGGATAGCTGGGGTTTGGGACCAGCATCACATCACCCGGGGCTGAAATTGCGCTTGCAAGGTTTGCAAGGCCTTCCTTGGACCCAAGGGTCACGATATTTTCGCAATCCGGGTCAATCTCAACCCCGAAACGGCGCATATAGTAATTGGCATGCGCCTTTCTCAGGCCCGGGATACCGCAAGAATTCGAATAACGGTGGGTCCGGGGGTCGGCCACTGTTTCCACCAGCTTATCAACGATATGCTGTGGCGTGGGCCGATCCGGATTTCCCATCGCCAGATCAATAATATCCTCGCCTGCCGCACGTGCCGGGGTTTTCAGTGCGTCCACTTCGGCAAAAACGTAGGGAGGTAATCGTCTGACATTGTGAAAATTGTGGTCCATGGTCCGTTACTTCAATCTATAGAATGTACATGATGCCGAGCAATACCCAGACAGCGATGAAAGCTGTTTCCAGGATCATCAGGGCGACGGGTCCGAAGCCCACTTCGACGAGAGATTTGAGGGATGTTTTGATACCGAGCGCTGCAATCGCTGTGACCAGAAACCAGCCAGAGGCACCGATCATGGGTTCGCGTACCATTTCCGGTACCCAGCCCATGGTGTTGGCAAACACCAGCAGGCAGAAGCCGATGACGAAGAAAGGAACCGGCAGCTTGCCACTTTCCACTTCCATGCCGTCCTGCTTGGACGCCCACATCTTGAAGCAGACACCCAGAACGAAGACCACAGGTACCAGCAAAGCCACACGAAACAGTTTGGTGATGGTGGAGATATCGCCCGTGCTTTCAGACAAGCTATAGCCCGCACCAACCACTTGCGCCACGTCATGGATTGTTCCGCCCAGGAAGAGGCCTGCTTGTTCATCCGTCAGATCAAGGGCTGTACAAATGATCGGGTAAACGATCATGGCGATGGTAGACAAAGTCGTTACGGTCAGAACGGCGAAGATGGTGTTACGTTCCAGACGGTCGTCTTTAGGCATAACAGAAGAAATAGCGAGTGCCGCAGAGGCTCCACAGATCCCAACGGATCCGCCACTTAAAATCCCAAAACGGAAAGTGCGGCCCATGGCTTTATTGAGCAAAGCCCCAAAGGCAATGGTCAGGAATACACCACCGGCAACCCACAGGATCGGTGCTGCGCCAAGGCCCACAACCTGGTCAACCGTGATCCGAAGCCCCAGCAAGGCCACACCTGTGCGCAAGATGATCTTTGCACCGGATTCAATACCGGGTTTACAGGCTTTATCTTCCATCAGGAAGTGCAATGCCATCCCCAGCAGAAGGGCAAACAGCATTTGCGGGGCCCCATAATGTTCCGAAAGGAACTTGGCAGCAGCCGCAATCACCAAACAAATGGCAAGACCGGGGAACAGTCGGGTGACTTTATCAAACATTCCAGTTTCCGTTTTCATGGTGGTATCGGTCATTTTTCTAAATCCGTTTGGTAAAATTCTTAAGCTTGGGTCTGGGCATGTGACTGGGCAACCGTCACAGCGATCATGCGATAAACCGCATCAGCGTCGCAGCCGCGTGACAAATCGTTGGCCGGGCGTGCAAGGCCTTGAAGAACAGGGCCGATGGCATGCGCTTTACCGATCCGTTCGGCCATCTTGTAACCGATGTTACCAGCTTCCAAATCCGGGAAGATCAGCACGTTGGCGTGACCCGCCACATCTGAATCAGGAGCTTTTTTCTCGCTCACGCTCGGCACCAGGCTGGCATCAAGCTGCAAATCCCCATCGACCGGAAGGTCGGGACGCAGCGCCCGAATGCGATCGGCTGCATGGTTGACCTTATCCACATGGGGATGTGACGCACTGCCCTTGGTCGAAAACGACAGCATGGCGATACGAGGATCAAGGTTTAAGAGATTCTTGGCACTATCGGCAGCCGCAATCCCGATCTGGCTCAATTCCTCCTCATTCGGATCCACCACAAGGCCGCAATCGGCAAAGACCAACGCGCCTTTCATGTCGTGGAACGGTTCACACAGCATCATAATGAAGAAGCTGGAGATCATGGAATAACGCTTGTCCACGCCGATGATCTGAATGGCAGAACGCACAACATCAGCCGTGGTCAGTTGCGCACCTGCCACCGAGCCATCGGCAAAGGACATGCGCACCATCATATTGGCAAAATTCTGTGGTTTCGCCACTTCAATGCGGGCCTTTTCTTCGGTCATACCCTTGTGTTTGCGCAAATTCACCAGTTCCTGCACAAAGCCCGGCGTGAACTTGGAAGAGGTCGGGTCCACCATCTGGATCAGACCATCTTCATATTCAAAAGGCGATAGAATTTCTGCGATTTTGCCCTTATCGCCCAACAGGGTGATGGTGGCAAAACCTTCATTGACCGCACGCACCGCACCTTCAACCACCCGGGGGTCTTCCCCTTCCGCCATCACAATGTGTTTCGGTGTTTTCTGGGCGCGAAGGACCAGTTCATAAAACGGTTTCATAGTCTCAAACTTCCCTGTTTGTACGTTCGTTAAATCAGGCCCGCCAAGGGGCTTGAAGGATCAGCATATTGTTTCTTGGGCATGCGACCTGCCAGATAGGCATCCCGGCCCGCAATGACGGCATGTTTCATGGCGTTTGCCATGCGCACCGGGTCTTTGGCTTCGGCAATCGCTGTGTTCATAATCACCGCATCACATCCCAATTCCATGGCTTGGGCGGCATCAGACGCGGTGCCAATACCCGCATCTACGATCACGGGGACGTTGGCATTTTCCTTGATGATGCGCAGGTTGACCGGATTGAGGATACCAAGGCCGGACCCGATAGGGGCGGCAATCGGCATAACGGCTGATGCGCCTTCTTCTTCCAAGGCCTTGCAGAAGTTTGGATCGTCCGAGCAATAAACCATCACATCGAAGCCTTCTTTCTTTAAGACCTTAAGGGTCTCCAGGGTTTCCGGCATGCGGGGGTAGAGTGTCTTTTTATCACCGAGGATTTCCAGCTTCACCAAATCCCAGCCACCGATTTCACGGGCTAATCTGAGGGTACGAAGCGCATCTTCTGCGGTAAAACAGCCTGCCGTGTTGGGCAGGAAGGTATATTTCGCAGGATCAAGATAATCCATCAATAAGGGTTCGTCAGCCTGCGTTAAATTCACGCGGCGCACAGCAACCGTGATCATGTCACATTCTGAAGCTTCGACCGCTTCAGCATTCAGTTTGTAAGTCTCGTATTTTCCGGTGCCTGTGATCAGGCGGCTTTTAAAGCGACGCCCCGCAATCACCAGGTCTTCATCATCTGTCTTTGTATGATCGCCCCCGCCAATAATGCGCACGATCTCCAGCTGATCGCCATCATTCAACTGTGCCACATCATAAGAAGATTTCGGGACGATTTCGCGGTTACGTTCAATCGCAACTTTATCGCTGGAATAGCCGATATGATCCAGCATCTCAGCGACATTCAGCGCCGTTTCAAAACGGATTTCTTCGCCATTGATGATGAGTTTCATGATCGGTCCTTCTTTCGGAAAAAAGTCTGCGGTTTCGATCTCTATGGATGTCGGAAAATCGAAACCGCAGGAAGTTGCACCTCTAGGGAGAGGCTGTAGGGGATCGGCCGGAAAGATCGAGGGGTCCGGCCGACAAAATCAGGGAGTTAGGGAAAACCCCCTGATAACAAGGTTAGACGTCACCTTGTTGAGGGCGCATGTCAGCAGCGCTGACACCTGCGACTTTAACGGGCTTCTTCATCGCATCGCGACGGAAAGGCTCGCCCAGTTCCTGGTTCAGGATAACTTCGATGAAGGTTGTTTCACCTTTATCCTGATCTTCAATGGACTTCTTCAATGCAGCCGTCAGTTCTTCCGGTGTGCGAACCTGAACGCCGTTCAGACCACAACCTTTGGCAACTTCTGCATAGTTCAGTGTGCGGTTCAGTTCTGTGCCAACGAAGTTGTTGTCGAACCAAAGCGTGGTGTTACGCTTTTCCGCACCCCACTGGTAGTTACGGAAGATCACCATGGTAATGCCTGGCCAATCGCCACGACCGCAAGAT